>NZ_AHZC01000332.1 GCF_000247475.1 Rhizobium sp. PDO1-076
TTCAGTTCGCGTCGTTGAGGCGGGATCTTTTGCAAAGGCGGCAGACACAATGGGGACGCCGCGATCGACCGTCAGTAAGCTTGTTCAGGATCTCGAGACCAGCCTAGGCCTCAAACTGCTTGAGCGCACGACACGGTCGATTAGCGTAACCTCTGAAGGCAACGCCTACTACGAGCGCGCCATTCGTCTGATTGCCGATTTTGACGACATGAACAATGAGGCCACTCGCGGGCGCCTGGCCACGAGTGGCAAACTTCGGGTTGACGTCGGAGGCACCTTCGCCAATGCGATTCTGATCCCCCGGTTACCGGAGTTTTACGCACTTTACCCAGAAATCGAGTTGCATCTCGGTGTAACAGAACGTCAGGCAGACATCGTCGAAGAGGGGATAGATTGCGTCATAAGGGCCGGCGATCTACCCGGTGCATCTATTATTGCGAGAAAGTTATGCAGCGTTGAGATCGTGACCTGCGCGACCCCGGGATATCTCGAACAACATGGCGTGCCTGCTTCTCCGTCGGATCTGGACCGTGGTCATATTTTTGTACAGTATTTCTTCGCACGCAGTCTGAAGCCGGCACCTGTGCGCCTGATGAAGGGCGAGGAAAAGATAGAGATCTACAGCCCGATCAAGCTGTCCACCAGTGACGCAACGGCGCATTTGCAAGGAATATTGGCAGGACTGGGTATTGGACAGACATTTGAATTCTTGGCGCGCCCACATATCGCTCGTGGTACACTGGTCCCCATCCTAAACGCTTGGGCGCCACCACGTTATCCTGTTCACATCGTCAGGCCAGCGGGCCGGTTTCCAAGCATCAAATACCAGGTCTTCGCAGACTGGGTTGCGAGCGTGTTTTCCCACTACGACGATGGTTCAGGCGCCTCCTAGGGCTTTATCCATATTCGTGGATAGTTACTCCATGACCACGGGCTTCTCCAATCTCTTGTTTGAAGCTATTCCGGCCGATGTGAGCAATTTGTGGAAAGAGCGCGATGGGGAAGGGTCTCTGTCTCCTGGTGTAGGAACGTAGCCCGGGTGTCGTACATGTCGACCTTTGGTTTGGAATTGAGTTTGTTGAAGGTAATCAGAAGGCGGCGTGAACGCGATCCTGCGAACGGCCGCCGAGCTGCCTGCCTGAATGAAATTTCCCCGAGAAAATCTATCCAACGAATGGCGGTTTCTCCAGAGCGCGAGGGACACGCATATCGCAGTCGGCTCGGAGCGGAGTGTTGCGATTAAGTCAATTCATTCGCAATTAATATTGCAATTTTGCAAAGGCGTTTATCACGCTAGCTTTCCTGTTAGCAGCCGAAGCCAGAAACAACCGGACCCTCAATATCGGCTCTTCAAGACGCACTCATAACCACCCGCATTCGCGGTCCAAACAACCGAAAAGGAAAGTACCATGTCCAAGCTCGAAGTCCTGACCCCGGCAAACAGCCAGCTCATCTTCATCGACCAGCAGCCGCAGATGGCGTTCGGCGTGCAGTCGATCGATCGCCAGACGCTGAAGAACAATGTCGTTGGTCTCGCCAAGGCCGCCAAGATCTTCAACGTTCCGACCACGATCACCACGGTCGAAACCGACAGCTTCTCGGGCAATACCTTCCCGGAACTGCTCGCCGTCTACCCAGAGAACGATATCCTCGAGCGCACCTCGATGAATTCCTGGGACGATCAGAACGTCCGCGATGCACTGGCGAAGAATGCTGCCGACGGTCGTAAGAAGATCGTGGTCTCCGGTCTGTGGACGGAAGTCTGCAACACGACCTTCGCCCTCTCGGCTCTCCACGATGTTCCGGACTACGAGATCTACATGGTTGCCGACGCTTCGGGCGGCACCTCCTTCGATGCACACAAATACGCAATGGACCGCATGGTGCAGGCAGGGGTGATCCCGGTCACCTGGCAGCAGGTTCTGCTCGAATGGCAACGCGACTGGGCTCGCAAGGAGACCTATGACGCGGTCACCACCCTCGTGAAGGAGCATTCCGGCGCCTACGGCATGGGTATCGACTATGCCTATACCCACGTGCACAAAGCCGCCGAGCGCGTCACCCACGGCAAGCGTATCGGTCCGAACCCTGCCCAGAAGACCGGCAAGTAAGGACCCGATCAGGCCACTCCGATACCCCCGTCGGAGTGGTCTTTCTCTTTTTTCGTGGAGAACTTCCTATGAAAATCTATCTTCTGTCTCTCGGTGCAGGCCTGCTTGTTGGCATTGTCTACAGCCTCCTGAACGTGCGCTCACCGGCTCCGCCTGTCATCGCGCTGGTTGGCCTTCTCGGCATTCTCGTCGGCGAACAGATCATCCCGCTTGCAAAGACCCTGTGGAGCAAGGAGCCAGCGGCCGTCTCTTGGCTTCATCAGATCAAGCCGCATATGTTCGGCCACATGCCCAAGGGCGGTAATCCTGTTGCTGTTGCTCATCGGGAAGATACGAACAAAGAAGAGCGGAGCTGATGACCACGCGCCGCACCTTTCTTGGAGGCGCATCAAGCCTGGCGTTCTCGAATCTCTTCTCAACGGCAAATGCCGCCGATCCCAACCAGACCGGAGTAGACAACATGTATCCCGACCTGATCCTTCACAATGGCCGCCTCACGACACTTGACCGGAGCAATCCTAACGCAACCGCTGTCGCCATCAAGGACGGCCTCTTTCAGGAAGTCGGCACGGACAGCGAGATCATGGCTCTGGCCGGGTCCGATACGAAGATCGTAGACCTCAAGGGAAAGCGCGTCCTGCCGGGACTCATCGACAACCACACCCATGTCGTTCGCGGTGGACTGAACTACAACATGGAATTGCGCTGGGACGGCGTGCGCTCGCTGGCTGACGCGATGGACATGCTCAAGCGTCAGGTGGCGATCACTCCCGCCCCGCAATGGGTCCGCGTTGTCGGTGGTTTCACCGAGCATCAGTTTGCCGAAAAGCGTCTGCCAACGATCGAGGAGATCAACGCAGTCGCACCGGATACACCAGTCTTCCTCTTGCACCTTTATGACCGGGCGCTTCTGAACGGTGCGGCACTCCGCGCCGTCGGTTACACCCGCGACACCCCGAACCCGCCGGGTGGCGAGATCACGCGTGATGCCAATGGCAACCCGACCGGCCTGCTGCTGGCCACGCCGAATGCCGGCATTCTGTATTCGACACTTGGCAAGGGACCGAAGCTTCCGCTTGATTACCAGGTCAATTCGACCCGTCATTTCATGCGGGAACTGAACCGTCTGGGCATCACCGGTGTGATCGATGCTGGCGGCGGCTCCCAGAATTACCCCGACGATTACGAGGTGATCCAGAAGCTCTCTGACGAGAACCAGATGACGGTGCGTCTGGCCTACAATCTCTTCACCCAGAAGCCCAAGGAAGAGAAGCAGGATTTCCTCAACTGGACATCATCGGTCAAATACAAGCAGGGGAACGACTACTTCCGCCATAACGGCGCGGGCGAGATGCTGGTCTTCTCGGCCGCCGACTTCGAGGATTTCCGCCAGCCACGGCCGGAAATGGCCCCGGAGATGGAAGGCGAACTGGAAGAGGTCGTCCGCGTCCTTGCCGAGAACCGTTGGCCTTGGCGCATGCATGCCACTTATGACGAGACAATCTCGCGTTCGCTCGACGTGTTCGAAAAGGTCAACAAGGACGTTCCGCTCGAAGGCCTGAACTGGTTCTTCGACCATGCCGAGACGATTTCAGACCGTTCAATCGACCGGATCGCGGCTCTGGGCGGCGGCATCGCCACCCAGCACCGCATGGCCTATCAGGGCGAATATTTCGTCGAGCGCTACGGCCATGGCGTGGCGGAAGCAACACCGCCGCTCCGCAAGATGCTCGACAAGGGCGTGAACGTGTCCGCTGGTACCGATGCCACCCGCGTCGCCTCCTACAACCCGTGGGTTTCCCTGTACTGGATGGTGACAGGCAAGACGGTCGGCGGCATGCAGCTCTACCCGCGCGCCAACTGCCTCGACCGCGAAACAGCACTTCGGATGTGGACGGAAAAGGTCACGTGGTTCTCTAACGAAGAGGGCAAGAAGGGCCGCATCGAAAAGGGCCAGTTCGCTGACCTCGTCGTGCCGGACAAGGACTTCTTCTCCTGCGCCGAGGACGAGATCTCGTTCCTCGTCTCCGAACTCACCATGGTCGGCGGCAAGATCGTCTATGGCGCTGGTGACTTCAATGCGCTCGACGAAAACGACTTGGCTCCTGCGATGCCCGACTGGTCTCCGGTTCGGAAGTTCGGTGGTTACGCTGCATGGGGCGAGCCCGAAGGTGCGGGTGCCCGGTCGTTGCGCCGCACGGCGATCTCCACCTGCGGCTGCGCGAGCGATTGCGGCGTGCATGGTCATGATCATGCCGGGGCCTGGACCTCCAAGCTTCCGATCGCCGACCTCAAGGGTTTCTTCGGCGCTCTCGGTTGCTCCTGCTGGGCAGTCTGATCTCGGCATCACTTTCGGGCGGTAACGTGATCGCCCGAAAGACTTTTCGGATAATTTCATATTCCGCAATTAAATCGGAACTATTGCTGCAATTGTTGGCGAGCCAGTAACCAGCCAATATCGCTCCATCAAACGCAGCCGCTCGATCTGATCGGCGACCATGCAGGGGCAGATATGACCTACCAATCACACACTTCGCACCCACTCCGGAGCAGTCTTGCCCGTATTGTCGGCTCTCCGGTCACGCGCACTGTATCGCTGATCGCGCTCTGCGCCGCATATATCCAGGGTCCGCTCACCAAGATCTTCGATTTCAACGGCGCACTGGCCGAGATGGATCATTTCGGTCTTCATCCAGTCGTGTTCTTTGCTGTCGCTGTCATCGCCTTCGAACTGACGGCTTCGGCCATGGTGATTTCAGGCTTCATGCGCTGGGCTGGTGCGCTTGCTCTTGCCGGGTTCACTCTCATGGCAACCTTCATCGCTCTCCGCTTCTGGGAAATGGCCCCAGGCATGGACCGCATGATGGCAATCAACGCCTTCTTCGAACACCTGGGCCTTGCGGGCGCATTCGTCTTCGTCGCGGCCTTCGATCTCACCAAGGGAGCAGCCAAATGAGCGCCGCAAAAACCTCCGGGGGCTCCTTCGCTCCACTCGCACAGCCTGTCTTCGCAGTCCTCTGGATCGCCACCGTCCTCGGCAACACCGGCAGCTTCATGCGTGATGTCGCCAGCTCGTGGCTGATGACGGATCTGTCCGCATCGCCAGCAGCGGTCGCCATGGTTCAGGCGGCAGGCACGCTGCCGATCTTCCTGCTGGCTATTCCGGCGGGCGTTCTCACCGACATTCTCGATCGCCGCAAGTTCCTGATCGCCGTTCAGCTTCTGCTGGCATCCGTCAGCATCTCGCTGATGGTTCTGTCCCAGACGGGCATGCTGTCCGTCAGTGCGTTGATCGGCCTGACTTTCCTCGGCGGCATCGGTGCAGCCCTGATGGGGCCGACATGGCAGGCTATCGTACCGGAACTGGTAAGGCGCGAGGACGTGAAGAGCGCTGTCGCTCTTAATTCACTGGGTATCAATATCGCCCGCTCCATTGGTCCTGCGGCCGGCGGCCTGCTCCTCGCCGCTTTCGGGGCCGGGATCACCTACGGCGCGGACGTTGCCAGCTACATCTTTGTCATCGCAGCTCTGGTCTGGTGGCCGCGCGCGAAGAACGCCAATGATGTGCTTCAGGAGAACTTCTTCGGTGCGTTCCGGGCCGGGCTTCGCTACACCCGCTCGAGCCGACCCCTGCATGTCGTCCTGCTGCGTGCCGCGATCTTCTTCGCATTCGCCAGTACAGTCTGGGCACTACTTCCACTCGTTGCCCGGCAGCTCCTTGGTGGAGATGCCAGCTTCTACGGCATCCTGCTTGGTGCGGTTGGCGCTGGTGCGATCGGCGGTGCCTTGGTCATGCCAAAACTGCGCGAACGTCTGAGTGCCGATGGCCTGCTTCTTGGGGCCGCGCTGATCACCGCAGCCGTCATGGCCATCCTGTCGCTTGCACCGCCGAAGATCGTCGCCATCGTTGCGCTTCTCTTCCTTGGTGGCGCATGGATCACGGCGCTGACGACACTGAACGGCGCGGCGCAAGCTGTCCTCCCGAACTGGGTGCGTGGTCGTGGTCTTGCCGTCTATCTGACCGTTTTCAACGGCGCGATGACGGCTGGGAGCCTGGGCTGGGGTGCTGTCGGTACGGCTGTCGGTATCCAGTCGACCCTGCTGATCGGTGCGGCCGGACTACTCGTGGCCGGGTTCATCATGCACCGCGTGAAGCTCCCGGCTGTTGATGCCGACATGGTGCCGTCCAACCATTGGCCGGAGCCGCTCGTCGCCGAACCCGTTGCCCACGACCGTGGTCCGGTTCTGATCCTGATCGAATACAAGGTCGAGAAGCACCACCGCACCGCATTCCTGCATGCCATCGATCATCTTGCCAGCGAACGTCGCCGTGACGGCGCCTATGGATGGGGTGTCACCGAAGACTCCGCCGATCCGGAAAAGATCGTCGAATGGTTCATGGTGGAATCCTGGGCCGAGCACCTTCGCCAGCACAAGCGGGTGTCCAATGCCGACGCTGATCTGCAAGGCAAGGTTCTGGCCTACCATGTCGGCCCCGAGAAACCGGTTGTTCGTCACTTCCTGACGATCAACCGCCCGGGTGCCGCCTAACGAAAGCAATAGGGCAGGGCGGCGTCGGCCGCCCTTTCCATTATGTCGCCCGGCGCAATGAACTCGAAACAATTGATGCAATTGCGACGGTCGACCGTAAGCGGCAAAACTCAGATCACTTCCCGTTACGACTTCGCGTCCCAGCATCAATCGAGACCCCGACCATGAAACCTCCATCCCTTCCCACTCTCCTCAGCTTTAATGGCGGCTACGTCGATACGTTGGGCTTCCTGGCGCTCTCAGGATTGTTCACTGCGCATGTCACTGGAAACTTCGTGACGCTTGGGGCAACCCTGGCGCACGGTATGGATGGGGCATTGTCAAAACTCCTGGCGCTTCCGATGTTCTGTCTGGTCGTCTTTGTGTCGCGGCTGGTTTGCCTGAAGCTTCAAAGCCGCAACCGTTCCCCCATCCGGCCAATGCTGGTCGTCAAACTTCTGCTGTTTGTGGGTGTTGCTGCTTACGCTTTCCACCATGGGCCGTTTCGCGCGGACGAAGGTACGGTTACGTTGGCCGTCGGCATGGCTCTGGTTTCCGCGATGGCCATTCAGAACGGTCTCCACAAGGCACATCTGTCCAAAGCGCCGCCCTCAACGCTGATGACAGGTACGACCACGCAGATCATGCTAGATCTCGCGGACATTCTCGCCGATCCGAAAGCGGACGAGGTCGCGACTGCCAAGACGCGAGTGAAGAAGATGGCGGCTGCCGTGGCGACATTCGCTCTCGGATGCGGGGTTGGCGCAACAGGCTACATATATGCGCCTGTGGTGGCGTTCAGCCTGCCGGCCATTCTGGTGACCATCGCTCTGTTCGCAAGCAGCGCAGGTGCCGAGTCCTGACACCGTTAAGCGCTCTCATCTCTGAACAGTTTTTGAAAGGACACCCCAATGGTTATCGGCCATGATTCAAGCGGTCTCTCAAACCTGATCGCTCCCGTTCTGAAGCCCCTTGCGATCAGTCTCGAATTCTTCGGTGTAGGTGTCATCCTGATCGGTGTCGCGATCGCAACCATAGCATACGGGCGTGATCTGTTTTCGGTCGGCGGACGGGAGGCCTACGAACGCTACCGCGCCAATCTGGGCCGCGGCATCCTGTTGGGATTGGAGATCCTGATCGGCGCTGACATTATCGCCACGATCATCTCGCCTCTGACCTGGGAAAGCGTCGGTCTGCTTGGGTTGATCGTGCTGATCCGGACGTTCCTCAGTTTCTCACTGGAGGCCGAGATCGATGGTCAGTGGCCATGGATGAAGAATTCGAACCCGCCAGCTCATCGCCGCTTGCCGTAGTTTTCAGATGGGAACTGGCAACGCCACTTTGTGTTCAAATGTATCAAACCATGACGAACACTCTTGAATTCTGCGTCGATACCTTCTGCGGCGTCAACATTGGACTGGACGGTGAAATGTGCCCTCAACCGCAAGTGAGCTGCGACGCCTTAGCTCGATTTTGTACAAAGTCGAGCTTAGAGAACGAAATTTGTGCTTGGCGCCCTCGATTGGACCCGGTGTTGGAGTTAACCCCCTCGGGCTGGACCACGGGACAGGGGAAAACCTGTAAACTCTGCGGGGCCCAATCGGAGAAGGTTTGAAGGGCAACACCGCGGCGTCCGTGGGGGGCGTTTTTCATGTCACCGATGCCGAGCTTTCAAGCTTTTGCTGTGTGCTCGTTTTATTTGATGTGCGGATGGATTTTTGGTCGTGAATTTAGTTGTCAATAGTTCCTCTAATCCCTGTTCCCGCGAGTAGGGAAAACGTCTTTGAGGGATTGAACATTTGTATCTATTTCTGCGGTTTTTAGTGATTTGTCCCGAAGCCTGCTTGTTTTCGCTGTAAATCGCCGAATATCAGGAAATTGGAAACTGAGACCGGTTCGCAGTTAACTGCGTCCAGCACCATTTTATTCAAAAACTTGATTGCACAGTGTCCGACAACGGAAATTGCCGTCCGTTGTCTGCGCCTCGGTTGGTCACAATGCTTGTGCCGGTTTCGGCAGTGCCGACGGATTGCGACTTCCTCCCCTTTCGTAAAGATTGCATTCAGCATTTGCCGGTAAAACTCTGTTAGCAATTTGTGTCTGCGTTCCCGCCAAGCCAATGGTTTCCGGCTTGCGGGCCTGAGTGTTGAGTAGCTGTGCCATGCGTTTGAAGCTTGTCTCGTCGATTGTGATCGGCTGCCTTGTTCTTGGTGGATGCCGCGCGTCCGGCCCGGATGATGTTCTGCAGATCGGCTCGAGGCCGATGCCGCAGATCAATACCGCATCGATCCCGCAATCGCCCGCTCAAGGGGAAGCCCTGCAGGCGCCGGTGCCGATGGCGGAGGTTGCCTCCGAGATTGCGCCACCGGCCGCCGTCGAAACCACTGCGCCGCATCAGGACGCGCTCGCCTGGGCCGGGCCCGTTCCCGGCGGTGCGGCGATGGCGACAAGTACGATGGCGCCGAGCACCATGACCGCCGGCATGCCGATGCCGACCGAGCGCCCGGTCGCGATGCTGGCACCCGTCGTCCCGCCGATCCCGCAGGATCTTCAGGAAACGCCACGCCAGAAGGGCGGAAGCAGCGGCCGCTCGCGCATCTACAGCCACCGTTTCAAGGATGCCAAGCCGATCAATTTCGGCAAGACAAAGCCGCGCGACTATCCGGTCCACGGCGTCGATGTCTCGCGCTGGCAGGGCGAGATCGACTGGGTAAAGCTGCGCAGCCAAGGTGCGAACTTCGTCTATATCAAGGCGACCGACGGCGGCGATCACCTCGACCCGATGTTCAAGAAGAACTGGAAAAGGTCCAACGATGCCGGCCTGAAGCGGGGTGCCTATCACTTCTTCTACTGGTGCCGCACGGCCGGCGAGCAGGCAGACTGGTTCATCCGCAACGTGCCGCGCGATCCCGATGCGCTGCCGCCCGTCATCGACGTCGAATACAATGGCGAATCGAGCTGCAAGCGCCGCCTTTCGGCGGAAAAGGTCCGCGAGAAGATGCAGGTCTTCATGGACAAGCTCGAGCGTCACTATGGCCAGCGGCCGGTGATCTATACGGCGCCGGACTTCTACAAGGACAACCTGCGCAACGCCTTCGTCGACTATCCCTTCTGGCTACGCGCGGTCGCTCAGCATCCGTCGAAGGTCTATCCGGGCCGCAAGTGGATCTTCTGGCAGTATTCCGGTTCCGGCCTGTCCCACGGCGTCAACGAGAAGATCGACCTCAATGTCTTTCATGGCAGCGAGGAGCAATGGCACCGCTGGTCCGGCCGCGGCGCAAGCTGAGGCCGAAGGCCGGCAGGGAACCCTCGCGCAATAGCCTTCACGGTCTGATGTGCCGGCGCGAATGGTCCGTGCGGGGTCTGACGGGCCGACGCTGATACCTGGCCGATAGTCACTTGTCTCCGGATCCGGACTGTCTGCTCTAGGCTCCGATGCCGGGTTCGACAATCGGTGGATTGCGGGTGTCGTCGGGATTGGGGTTCGGCCATTCGTCCGGTAGAAGGTCCGGCGCCGGTTCATCGATCGGTACCTCCGGAGCCCAGCCCGGCGCTGGCATCGGCGGCACATCATCCGGTGTCGGTATCGGTGTTCCTGGATTTGTTGTCATGGTCATTCTCCTCTTGCGCGCGACATGAGCCGGCGGCAGATGCCGCAGCCTGGTCCCATGTGCAATCCGCGACCGCTGTTTTTGGTTCCAGCTTTGCGGATCAATGCCCTCAGCGTGGCAAGCGAAGAGCCGGCAGATCCGCGTCTGCGAAAAATAATTGCCAAGGGTCGGAACCCTTTGCCATCGGCGTGCGTTTCACGGGGACATGAGGAGGAGTTTGCCATGGCTCAGGTATTTTGTGATATTGTTCCCCAGGCGAACGGCTGGGTTTTTGTCTCCGACGGCGTGCAGTCGGCTGCCTATCCCAGCTATCGCCTGGCGGTCGAAGCCGCCAAGAACCATACGGATCGACAGACCGGCAAGCGTCGGACTTTCATCTTCCGCCAACAGGATCTGAAGGGCGGCATGCTGGAAATCGGCGCCATGTCGCAGGCATTCGAACAGCGTGCAGCGGCAGGCGTGGCCGGCCAGAAAACAGCAGCGCAGAAATAACAGTTCGGAAATGGCAGTCAAGAATCTGATGAGATGCGGGTGAGTGAGGGTCGGTCCGGACGCGAGCATTCGATTGCAAAACCATGGCAGCCGGCGCTGCCGTGGTTTTGTGCGTGCGCCGGACGGCACAGCTCATGGCGCCTCGTCACTTGCGATGGTGACCGTCACCTTTTCCACCCCGGGCACGGACATGATGATGTCCACGGCGCGATCGATCTCCAGGCGCGACGTGATCCGGCCACCGAGAACGATCTCCTGTCCCTTGGCGACCACTGTCAGTTCGCTGGCATCGAGCCCTTGCGAGCTGGCAAGCGCCTTGGCCGCGGCGACCTCCAGGCGCGCCGCGCTCGGATTGGCCGTTTCGGCGGCGGATTTGGCGTCATGAAAGCGTTGTGGCTTGAAAACCATCGCGCCGGTCCTCCTTGTTTCACCCGTTCCAGTTTCACTGGGTCTAACGCAGCTCCCCGCATTATGTTCGCTTCGTCGCGATTAAATTTGATCCGTGATTGTCCGTGGTTGCATAGTCTGCCCCTGCGAGTGGTGACGAGGGCGGCGAAGGGGCCACGATCATGAAAGTCCTGACCAGCTATCTCGGGCGGCTTTTTCCAACCGCGTCGATCGGCACCTATCTGGCGATCATGGCGGTGCTTTCGACCTTGCCCCTGCTCGGCTTTGTCGTCTTCCTTCTGCTCGAGCTTGAGCGGGGGCAGTTTCAAGCATTGAAGATCGAGACAGCCCAGGATGCACAGACCGTCAGCCGCAATGTCGAGCGTGCGGTCTCGGACATGTCGACGACCCTGACATTGGTCGCCAATTCGGCTGAATTGCAGCAAGGCAATCTGGCCGCCTTTCATCGCCGCGTGTCGGAAAGCTTGAAAGGCAGCTCGCTCTATATCCTGCTTGTCCGGGCGGACGGCACCCAGTTGCTCAACACGCGCCTTGCCTTCGGCACGGCACTGCCGAAGATGTCCAACATCGCCTCGCTGCAATCAGCGCTGAGCTCCGGGAAAACCGAGCTGTCGCGCGTTTTTTACGGGGCCACCAGCAAGCGCTGGGTCGTCAACCTGACGATGCCCCTGCCGCCTGCCAAGCCGAATGAGCCGGCAGCTGTCGTGCTGACGCAGGATGCGGCGAGCCTCGCCAGTCTGTTGTCTACGGACAACCTTCCCCCTGGGTGGACGGCCGGCCTTCTCGACAGCGATGGCCGGGTCATCGTGTCCAGCGGTCCCGACAACCGCCCATCCGGCGACCAGTTCGACCAAAGCTCGCTGGACCTCATGCATGGCGCAAACAACAGCCTGATCATCTACCGAGATGGCGTCCAGTATTTGCTTGGCTATTCCAGGGTGGCCGATGGACCCTGGAGCGTGGTGATCTGGGGACCGGTGGCGAGCGTCCAGGGATCCTTCGTCACCATCTGGAAAAACCTGCTGATCGGCAGCCTGGTATTCCTGGCATTGAGCCTGTGCGTTGTTCTGACGGCGGCCCACCAGCTGCGTTCGGCCATCCGCAAGATCGCCGCCATGGCGGAACGCATCGGCCATGGCGACATCGTGTCGCCCGAACGCACCAAGATCCTCGAGGCAAACCAGGTGGCCTTTGCCCTGTCCAACGCATCCTTCGACCGTGCCCAGGCCGAGGAGCGCACGCATTTCATCCTGCAGGAGCTGGTGCACCGGACGAAGAACATCCTGTCGTTGGTCCAGGCGATGATGCGCCAGCTGGCGCGCGGAACCGACAATGTCGATGAATTCCAGCGCGCCGTGAGCGGACGTCTGGCCGGCCTGGCCCAATCGATCGAGGCCCTGGCCAAGCAGCAATGGGGCGGCATTCCCTTGTCGACCCTGGTCGACCTGCAACTGATGACGGTCGTCGGCTCGACCGAGCGCGTCGCGCGGCGCGGGCCTGACCTGCTGGCCAATGCCAATGCCGTGCAGAATCTCGGCCTGGTCTTCCACGAACTCGCCACCAATTCGGTGAAATATGGGGCGCTCTCGGTGCTGGAAGGCACGATCGCGGTGGAATGGACAATCCGCGATGTGCAGTCGGAGCAGCCCATGCTGGAGGTAACCTGGACGGAAATGAACGGCCCGCCTGTTACCGAGCCCACTAGGCGCGGCTTTGGCTCGACCGTGGTCGAGCGGCATGCGGCCGGCGCCTTTGGCGGCAAGGTCAGCATGGACTTCAATGCCGAAGGCCTGCGCTGGTCGCTCGTGGCGCCGCTGGAGGCTTTTGTCAGCAGCTAGCTTTAGGTCCACGCCGGACAACGCGCAGAAGCGCAAACGTCTTGGTTTCCTTCAAGATGGCGTTTCAGCCGCCGCCTTGTGTGCCTGCGCGTGACGGCTGAGCGCGTCGGCCCGGGCCTTGGCGGTCTCGAGGATGTGGCGGATCTCGTCGCTTTTTTCGCCACCGCGCGCGATCCCCGCCGACGGGGTCAATCCGGGATCTTCGGCGCCGTCGCGCATCATGACCTCTTCCTCGAGGCCGCGGAGCAATTCGAGCGTGCTGTCCGGCCTCAGCAGCGCTGATGTGAGCAGTGAGATGAGGATCTCGCGATGGGCGTTCAGCCGCCCTTCGATCATTTGTCCGTCGATCTGTGATTTATCGGTTTGCATCGGTCTTGTGCCTCCCTGCCACGCTGTGTGGCCTGCCATGATGCAGGGGAACAATGATGGTGGTCAATTGTTTCATCCGGGAGCTGAAATAGTGCGCGAAAGGAGAGCCCCATGGATGATACGACGGCTGAAACAGTCCGGGCTCCGCGCTGGCGCAGCCATGCAGACCCGCGCGGCAGGCTGATCCTTGCCTTGTCTGCACAGCTTGAAGCCGAACGGAACAAGCGCGAGGCCTTGCGTGTTGCGCATCGTCAGGGCGCTGTGGATCAGGCATTGCTCGAAGCGATCGCCGAAAAGCCCGTTGCGGCAAGCAGCGAGGATATTGCCGCCCTGCAGCAGACTGTAGCGCTGCGCGACCGGACGCCCAGTGAAGACTATACACCGGAATTCTGTATGTAGCTTGCGGCAAAACAAGTAAGTCAAAGCTTACCGAATGGCGGGCGATCAGATGACCGATCGAACCCGGTTCTCGGTCAGGCGTGCGTAGACCTCGGCATAGCTTTCGGCGCTGCGGTCCCAGGAATAATCGGCTCGCATTGCCTGCAACTGCATCCGCGACCACTGACGCCGGTCGCCATAGGCATCGGCGGCGCGCCGCAATGCATGACGCAGGCCCTCCGGTCGCACCGGGTGAAACTGGAACCCGGTCGCCGCCCTTGCCGTCAGCGCTGCGTCATTTGCATCGATGATCGTTTCCGACAGGCCGCCGGTGCGCGACACCACCGGCACGCAGCCATAACGCAGCGCATAGAGTTGTGTCAGCCCGCAGGGTTCGAAACGCGATGGCTGGATGATCGCGTCCGAACCGCCATGGATCTGGTGTGCCGTCTGCTCGTTGTAACCGACCGATACGGCCATTCTGCCGGGAAACCGGGCCGCCGTGGCCTGCAACGCGTTCTCGATGTCGTGGTCGCCCTGGCCAAGCACGATCAGGCGACCGCCGCGATAGAGGATTTCGTCCGCCACCTCGGCCAGCATGTCCATGCCCTTCTGCCAGGTCAGCCGGGTCACTGCCGAGAACAACGGTCCGTCGCCGGGTTCGAGCCCGAAGCGCTCCAGCAGCAGCGCCTTGTTGCGCTTCTTGTTGCGCAGCGTCTTGGTGTCATAGCGAAAGGGCAGGTAGCCGTCGGTGGCCGGGTTCCAGACATCGTTGTCGATGCCGTTGACGATGCCCTGCAGCCGGTCGAGCCTCGCATTGAGCACGCCGTCCAATCCCATGCCGAAGGCTGGCGACAGGATTTCACGTGCATATGTGGGGCTGACGGCGGTGATGTGATCCGCAGTCATCAAGCCGCCCTTGAGATAGCTGATATCGCCGAAATATTCGAGCCCGTCGAGCGAATAAGCCTCCGGCGGCAGCCCGATATACGGCAGAAGGGTCGAAGAATATTGCCCCTGGAAGGCAAGGTTGTGGATGGTCAGAACCACCGGCACGCTAGAGCCGATATGGCGCATGTAGACAGGCGTCAGCGCCGCCTGCCAGTCATGGCAATGAACGAGGTCGGGTTGCCAGCCGGGCAGGGCACCCGCGGCAATCTCGGCGGCCGCGAGCGACAATACGGCAAAACGTTTCCAGTTGTCCGGGTGGTCGGTGCCGTCCTGATCCACGTATGGCCCGCCATCGCGTTCATAAAGCGCAGGCGCATCGAGCACGAACAGGCTGAGCCCGTCTATGTCGAGATGCCGCAGCATGGCCTTTTCGCCGAGCAGGTCATCGAATTCCATCAAAGGCGGATGTGGGCGCGTCAGCGCCAGAAGCGACGGATAACCGGGAACCAGCGTATGGGTTTCGATGCCGAAACGCGACAGCGCCTTGGGTAGCGCGCCGGTCACGTCGGCGAGGCCGCCGGTCTTGACCAGCGGGTAGATCTCGGAGGTGACCGCAAGCACCTGCAGAGCCGCATGCGGTATGCCGCCCATAGTGAGCCGTGCCTGACCTTCGATCTGGTGCGCCTCGCGCATGCGCTGGATAAACTGTGCCCGCCCCAGAGCGACGCCGATTTCCGCTTCGCCCATGATCGTCATCTCTTGGGTGCTTTGACGGCTTTGACCAGTCGTGGCGGTTGTGGTTGCGCCGTTTGTGGTTGCGCCGGGGATGGGTCGCGCGTTCGATTATCCTCGAACGCCGATGCCTGCGCATCGGCTATACGCTGTCCGGCATTGTCGACCGTCCGGTCCGAAGCCGCCTGCAGCATCTGCCAGTCCTGCAGCGCCGCATGCCAGTGATCGGCGTCGCGGCCATGCGGACGGCCTTCTTCCTCCCAGCGGGAATAGGCCCTGCGGGCAATCCAGTCATTGTCCTTATCGGTGTCTCTGTCGCTCATGGGTTCTCTCCGCTCGCCGCCGCGTTCACCTGTCATCACGAACGGCCTGGCGGACCGGACCCGCCGGAAACGGGCCGAAGCCAAGCAACCCGAAGGGACTAACGACGGCCTCGTACCGCGTCTTTGTTCCACTTCGTCCAGTTCATGCGAGAGATAGACACAAGCATAACGCCAGCGATGGCAATCGGTTCCCGGCCCAAACAGGGATTCGAACCTGCCGGCGCCTCACAAACCTTGCACTTGTAAGCAAGTCCCGTCTGTTTACGACGTCTCTGCCCGGTTGCGACGCGTTACGCGGCTATTCGTCTGCATATTAGCGGATTCGGTTCTGCGGCCACCATTCATTAACCTTCAGGCAAGGAATTAACCATAATGATTGCTGGACACGTCGGAGTGGGACTCATGGAAGAGTTTCCTTCGGGCATGACGCCGTCCCGTCGTACCGGTTTTGGCCCGGTCTGTAAAATCATGCAGGCAGTTTGAAAGACGGCTCGCCATGAACGCGGACGGACCTCCAAGGCGTGGTCCATGAACTTATATCCGCGTTTCGGCCACCGCTCTCTCGGTCTGCCCAGAAAGGGTCGATCTCGTTCGAGATCGTCGCAATACGGGCAAAATGGCAAGTCAGGTCAATTCGACGGAACGGACAACGGGAGCGCAGGCAGGCAGCCTGGGCGAACGCTTGCGTTTTGCCGGCCTTGATGACAGCCACCGCGAACTGCTGCGCCAGAACCGCCACCTGCTCTCGCCGCAAGTGAAGACCGCGCTGCGTGATCTCTTCCAGCGTCTCCAGACATTTCCCGATGCTTCGCGCGCCTTTTCCAGCGAGCGTCAGTACGATCGTTTCCATGACCTCCTGTCCTCGCACTGGGATGTGCTGACGGATGCCCGCTTCGACGCGCTTTATGCTGAGCGGGTGAAGGTTCTTTCCGACAGCGAAAGCCGCATGGGTCTTGACCCAAGATGGCACATCGCCGGCCATGCGGTTGTCCTCGAACATCTGCTGACGGCCGTGATGAGCGAAAATGCCGGCTCCGGGCTGCTGCCCTCTGCGCGCCGCCGCCAGCGCGAGGTCGCCGACCTTGCCGGTGCGCTCGTGCGTCTGGTCATGGTCGATGTCGAAATCGCCGTTTCCCTGCGTTTCAACGAGCTGCGCGTCAAGCACCACCGTGATATGGCAGCCCAGCGCGAGCGTGATCGTGCCGAGGTTGAAGCCGTTTTTGGTCCGATCATCGAAGGCTTGGCCGAGCGCGACCTGACGGTGCGCGTCAGTGCCGATGTGCCCGACGCCTATGCCGACCTCGGCAGTCGCATGAACGAGGCGCTGGAACAGCTCCAGACCGCGTTTCTGGCATCAGAGGACAAGCTCATGCAGGCCCGCGGCACCACAGATGTGATGGTTTCTGCCGCACGCGACTGTTCGAGTGGCGCCGATGTCCAGTCCGAGCGGCTGGGCGAGGCCTCCCGTGCGCTGGATGCCCTGACATCCGACGTGCGCGGCAGCGCCGGCAAGACCAGGAAAGCCGAAGCCTCGGTGGCCGCCACCCGCCAGTCGGTCGAGGCCAGCGGCCAGGTGGTCGGCCAGGCGATTTCGGCGATGGCCGATATCGAGGCCTCCGCCGAACAGATCGGCCATATCATCGGCGCGATCGATGAAATTGCCTTCCAGACCAACCTGCTGGCGCTTAACGCCGGCATCGAGGCAGCCCGTGCCGGCGACAGCGGCCGCGGCTTTGCCGTTGTGGCCCAGGAAGTGCGCGCACTCGCGCAGCGCTCGGCCGATGCCGCCCGCGAAATCAAGACACTGGTGGCCACGACCAAGAACCAGGTCGTCGCCGGTGTCGACATGGTTGCAAGGACGCAAGGGGCCATCGCCGATATCGTCACCCAGGTCGGCGGCATCAGCGGCACCGTTTCCGAGATCGCCAGCGAGACCGATGCCCAGGCGACCGGGCTCGCCGGCCTTTCGGGTATCGTGGCCGCTCTCGGCACCGATGTCTCCGCAATTGCCGATCTCGCCCGTCGCTCCAGTGACAGTTCGGACGACCTGCACAAGGTGATCCTCGAGCTCGGCGAGACGATCCGCGAATTCCACATCGAACGTCAGGTTCGTCCGTCAAAGCCGGTCTCGTCGCGCCTTGTCGTTTCGTCGGCAGCAGCTTCCCTGGCCGGTCCGCGGGGCCGTGACACAGATGACGTCGACAACGCACCGTTTGATGATGATTTCGGCTTTTCGGTCCAGATTGCTGGGCTGGGAGGATGAGGGGATTGTTTACCACCATGCGCTACACAAGAGGCTCAGGCGGCGAATGTCTCCGAACAAATGGTGGATTTCTCAACCGGTTACCGGCTGGACCGGCACGATAGCTGCGGCTGCGTGAAACAAGGAAAGAAATGATGGCAGTCAAGAAAGGCCAACAGAAGAGTTTGAAACTCGCGGCGGTATTGGACCTCAACGAGGCCTCCAATCTGAAGGCGAACATTCTCTCCTTGCGCGGTGCTCCGCTCACCATCGACGCCTCCGGCGTCGAGCGTGTCGGCGCCCAGTGTGTTCAGGTTCTGATGGCCGCGGCCAAGGCCTGGGAAGCTGACAAGCACCCATTCTCTTTCGGCAAGGCCTCGGAGGCCTTTCTCAAGACCCTTCAACTGATTGGCGTGAACGTCGACCATCTGCTCGCTAAGGAGATCCGGCAATGAAGAAAAAAGTGCTTACTGTGGATGACTCCAGAACCATCCGAAACATGCTTCTGGTCACCCTCAACAATGCTGGCTTTGAAACCATCCAGGCCGAAGACGGCATCGAAGGTCTCGAAGTGCTCGAAGACTGCAATCCGGACGTCATCGTCACGGACATCAACATGCCGCGTCTCGATGGTTTCGGCTTCATTGAAGGCGTTCGCAAGAACGAGAAATACCGCGCCATCCCGATCCTGGTCCTGACCACGGAAAGCGACGCGGAAAAGAAGAACCGCGCGCGCCAGGCTGGTGCAACCGGATGGATCGTCAAGCCGTTCGATCCGACCAAGCTGATCGATGCCATCGAGCGTGTAACCGCCTAAGCCGGGATTTTCTCCTATGGATATGAACGAAATCAAAGAGATCTTCTTCCAGGAATGCGAGGAGCAGCTTGCAGAACTGGAATCCGGTCTTCTGAAAATGAATGACGGGGATCGTGACCCGGAGACGGTGAATGCCGTGTTCCGCGCGGTTCACTCGATCAAGGGCGGTGCAGGTGCTTTCGGTCTCGACGACCTGGTCGCCTTTGCGCATGTCTTTGAAACGACACTTGATTGCGTTCGTTCCAACAAGCTGGAACCCGGCCCTGAAGTGATGAAGGTCATGCTGAAGTCAGCCGACGTGCTGGCGGACCTGACCAATGCTGCCCGCGATGGCGGCAGCGTCGACTCATCCCGCTCGAGCGGCCTGGTCAAGGAACTTGAAGCGCTGGCGCATGGCGAACTGCCGGCAGCGTCTTCTGCTCCGGCGCCGGCAGCCCCGGTCGCCAAGGCACCGGCTGCATCCGACGACGGCTTCCAGCCTGTTCCCTTCTCCTTCGACGGTTTCGGAGAAGAAGAGGAAGCGGTGGCCCCGTCGACCTTCGAAGTCAGCTTCAAGCCACGTCGCGAACTGTATTCCAAGGGCAATGAAGCCGCTCTCCTGCTGCGCGATCTCTCGCGCGTTGGTGAGATGAGCATCAACTGCATCATGGATGGCCTGCCATCGCTCGATGACCTGGATCCCGAGGAAGCCTATTTCGCCTGGAAGATCCAGATCAAGCCGGAAAAGGGCGAAGAGGCCATTCGGACCGTGTTCGAATTCGCCGAATGGGACTGTGACCTCGAGATCAAGATGATCGAGGCGGAAGCAAAACCCAATGCCGAAGAGCTTCCGATGATCCCCGTACCGTTCGATCTGTCGGCTCTCGACGACGGCCCGGAAATGGTCGCTGCCGAAACGGTTAACGCCGCTGTGGACGCTGCCGAAACCGCGACCCGGGTCAGCAAGCTTGCCGCCGCCGCTAAGGCGGAAAAGAAGGAATCGCCAGCCGCTGCTGCCGCAGCCGCTGCCGCTGCTGCCGCCGCTCAGGCCAACAATGCCGCCGGCCAGACCATCCGCGTCGATCTCGACCGCGTCGATCGCCTGATCAACCTGGTGGGCGAGCTCGTCATCAACCAGGCGATGCTGTCGCAGAGCGTCATCGAGAACGATGCGACGGGCACCTCTGCCGTCAACATGGGCCTCGAGGAGCTGCAACAGCTTACCCGCGAGATCCAGGACTCGGTCATGGCGATCCGCGCGCAGCCGGTGAAGCCGGTCTTCCAGCGCATGTCGCGTATCGTCCGCGAAGTGGCCGACATGGTCGGCAAGTCGATCCGCCTCGTCACCGAAGGTGAAAACACCGAAGTCGACAAGACGGTCATCGACAAGCTCGCCGAGCCGCTGACCCACATGATCCGCAATGCCGTCGATCACGGTATCGAAAGCCCCGAGAAGCGTGCCGCCGCAGGCAAGGAGCCGGAAGGCACGATCAAGCTGACCGCGAAGCATCGCTCGGGCCGTATCGTCATCGAACTGGTCGATGACGGCGCCGGCATCAACCGCGAGCGCGTCAAGCAGAAGGCCATCGACAACGAGCTGATCGCAGCCGATGCCAACCTGACGGATGAGGAAATCGACAACCTGATCTTCGCGCCGGGCTTCTCGACCGCCGACAAGATCTCCGACATCTCCGGCCGCGGCGTCGGTATGGACGTGGTCAAGCGCTCGATCCAGGCACTCGGGGGTCGTATCTCGATCACCTCGCGCCCTGGCCTCGGCTCGACCTTCACCATGAGCCTGCCGCTGACGCTCGCCGTACTCGACGGCATGGTTGTCACGGTTGCCGGCCAGACCCTCGTCGTCCCGTTGACCGCGATCGTCGAAACCTTGCAGCCGGAAGCGCAGAACATCCACTCCTTCGGTGCCAACCAGCGCCTGATCTCGATCCGCAACTCCTTCTGCCCGCTGGTGGATGTCGGCCGGATCCTGAACTTCCGCGGAACCCAGGCCAACCCTGTCGAAGGCGTGGCGCTGCTGGTCGAATCGGAAGGTGGCGGACAGCGCGCCCTGATGGTCGATGCCATCCAGGGACAGCGCCAGGTCGTCATCAAGTCTCTGGAAGCCAACTACACCCATGTTCCGGGCATTGCCGCCGCAACCATCCTCGGTGATGGCCGCGTCGCTCTGATCCTTGACGTGGATGCCGTCGTTGCCGCCTCGCGCGGTCAGTCCCTCAAGCAGGAAATGTCACTAGCAGTCGCAGGATAGTCTCATGTCGTATGCGGTCAGAAGCCTTGCAGAAGGAAATCGTGAACTCATCGCCTTCCGGATCGGAGAGCAGGAGTTTTGCGTGAACATCATGTCGGTACGCGAGATTCGCGGGTGGACCCCCGCGACCCCGCTGCCACATTCGCCCGGGTATGTCCTGGGGGTGATCAATCTGCGCGGCGCCGTACTGCCGATCATAGACCTGTCCAAACGCCTCGGCATGACGCCTGTCGAGCCCAGCGTGCGCCACGTCATCATCGTGGCGCAGGTTCACTCGAAGATCATCGGCCTCTTGGTCGAGGCGGTATCCGACATCCTGACGGTGACCGAGGAAAACATACAATCGACGCCGGAGATCTCCTCCGACCTCGAACGCCAATACGCCCGCGGCATTCTCGCGATCGACAAGCGGATGATCTGCTTGATCGAGCTTGGTGCTCTTTTTACCGACGCCGAAAGCGAGGCTGCATGACATTTGCAATGAGTTCATCAAGGCAATCTGAAGACGAGGTCCTGGCCAGCGGCGAATATCCGCTGACCCGTCGCGATCTCAATGAGATCGCAGCGATGATCTATTCGGACGCAGGCATTGCCCTCAATGATTCCAAGGCATCCTTGGTCTACTCCCGGCTGTCGAAGCATATCCGCAATCTTGGCCTGTCGGGCTTCCGCGCCTATTGCCAGCTTGTCGCTTCGCAGGAAGGGGCAGCGGAACGGCGAGAAATGCTCTCGCACCTGACCACCAACTTCACCCGCTTCTTCCGCGAGAACCATCACTTCGAGCATCTGCGTGACGAGGTTCTTCCCGGACTGATCGCCCGGGCGAAGGCCGGCGGCCGTGTCCGAATTTGGTCGGCAGCCAGTTCGGACGGCCAGGAGCCCTATTCGATCGCGCTGACGGTGCTTCAGGCATTTCCCAATGCCGCCGACTACGACTTCAAGATCCTGGCGAGCGACATCGATCCCAAGATCCTCGCCATTGCCCGTCAGGGTGCCTATGACGAGCAGGCGCTTGAAACCGTTTCTCCCGCCATGCGCAAGCAATGGTTCAAGGAAACCGAAATCAACGGCCGCCGCAAGTTCCAGGTCGATGATCGCCTCAAGCGCATCATCACCTTCAACGAGCTGAACCTGATGTCGCAGTGGCCGTTCAAGGGCAATTTCGACGTCATTTTCTGCCGCAACGTCGTGATCTATTTTGACGAGCCGACCCAGGTGAAGATCTGGGGCCGATTCGCCGGACTGCTGCCGGTTGGTGGCCACCTCTACATTGGCCATTCGGAGCGTGTCTCCGGCGATCCGAAGAACGATTTCGACAATATCGGCATCACCACCTATCGCTATCTCGGCAAGCAGGGAGGGCGTAAATGATGGCCCATCCCGCACGCGTTCTCGTCGTCGATGACAGCCCGACCATGCGCGGCCTGATCACGGCCGTGCTCAGCCAGGATCCGGATGTCAGCGTTGTCGGTCAGGCCGGCGACGCCATGGAAGCTCGTGCGGCGATCAAGCAGCTGAACCCGGACGTCGTCACGCTCGACATCGAGATGCCGAACATGAATGGCCTCGAATTCCTCGAGAAGATCATGAAGCTGCGTCCGATGCCGGTCATCATGGTCTCGACCATGACCCATCGCGGCGCGGAAGCGACGCTGGCGGCGCTCGAGATCGGTGCCTTCGATTGCGTCGCAAAGCCCGTGCCCGGTGACGCCCGTCCGTTCGGTGAACTGGCGGAAAAGGTCAAGGCTGCGGCCCGCTCCCAGCACCGTCATGCACCGGCGCCACAGCTGCAGCCACCAACTACGGCCCCGGTCGCCGATTTCCGCGTTGGTCGCAAGATCGTCGCCATCGGGTCCTCGACCGGTGGCGTCGAGGCACTGATCGCGGTTCTGCAGAAATTCCCGCGCAATTGCCCGCCGACGGTGATCACGCAGCATATGCCACCAACCTTCACCAAGAGTTTTGCCGAGCGCCTGAACAGGCTTTGCGCCCCGGTCGTCGAAGAGGCAACCGATGGTGCAAGACTCGAAATCGGCAAGATCTATCTTGCCCCCGGCGGCGAACGTCATCTGCAGGTGTCGAATGCGTCGGCACCGTGCTGCCGCCTGGTCGAGCGTGCGCCGGTCAATGGCCATCGCCCTTCCGTCGATGTGCTGTTTGATTCGGTTGCCGAACTTGCCGGCCGCAGCGCGGTTGGCGTGATTCTGACTGGCATGGGGCGCGATGGCGCCTCCGGTCTGTTGAAGATGCGTCACGCCGGTGCCCGCACCATCGGTCAAAACGAAAAGACCTGCGTGGTCTATGGCATGCCGCGCGTCGCCCATGAACTGGGCGCCGTCGAACATCAGTTGCCGCTAGGTTCCATTGGGGAGGAGATCCTCAAACTAACTGCCGCCCGAAAAGAAGGTATCGAATAATGTCCATAGCCGAAAAAATCAAAGTTCTGATCGTCGACGATCAGGTCACCAGCCGCCTCCTCCTGTCGGACGCCCTGACCCAGCTTGGCTTCAAGCAGATCACGGCAGCCGGCGACGGTGTTCAGGGAATGAAGGTCATGGAGCAGCAGCCCCATCATCTGGTCATCTCGGACTTCAACATGCCGAACATGGATGGTCTCGGCCTCCTTCAGGCTGTTCGCACCAACCCGAACACCAAGAAGGCGGCCTTCATCATCCTCACCGCACAGGGCGACCGTGCGCTGGTGCAGAAGGCCGCCCAGCTGGGTGCCAACAACGTGCTCGCCAAGCCTTTCACCATCGAAAAGATGAAGGCCGCGATCGAGGCCGTATTCGGAGCATTGAAATAAAATGGTCGAGGACAGTGCAGCTAAACGCGTCCATATAATTCAGGGCGAGTGGAAGGTGATCGACGACCCGAATGTGGTGTTGTCGACGATCCTTGGCTCGTGCGTGGCTGCCTGTATTCGGGATCCGAATGCGGGAGTGGGAGGTATGAACCACTTCCTGCTTCCTGGTTCGGCTGTCCCTGGTGCCGGTGGCGGCGATGCCACCCGTTACGGGGTCCATTTAATGGAGCTTCTGATCAACGGCCTCCTGAAGAAGGGGGCACGCAGGGATCGATTGGAAGCCAAGATCTTCGGCGGCGCAAAGACGATTGCGACGTTCTCCAATGTCGGCGAGCAGAATGCAGCGTTTGCCACCCAGTTCCTGCGCGACGAAGGGATCAGGGTGGTCGGCTCCTCCACGGGCGGTGACCACGGCCGCAAGCTTGAGTTCTGGCCGGTCAGCGGCCGCGCCAGACAGTATCCGCTCACAGGCGCGGAAACACAGAAGACGGTTGCCCTGGAAAGGCGTCCGGTTCCTGTGTCGAAGCCGGTGGAAAGTTCAATCGAGTTTTTCTAGTACTGGAAATCGGATGCAAAACGAAAACAAAGCCGACGTCGCGGGCCTCGAGGAAGCGTTGCCGGAGATCCTGATGCGCATCGTCAGCGAGCTGCATGACGTGGCCTATTTGATCGAGCGTGTCGAGCCACAGCTTTTGGAACTGGGCGGTTCAAAAGTGCTGGAATCCTCCGACAGCATCAAGGTGCTGCAGGGCATCGACCTCGCCGTGCAGAAGACCCGTGGGCTTGCCGAATTCATCGATACCATCACCGGATCGATTCCGTCGGCCTGGATGATCGACATGACGACCGCACTCAGCCTCGTCAAGCTTGCCGAAATGCAGAAGACTCTGGGCGCCGGTTTGCGCCATGGCCATTCCCAACCGCTGAGCAAGGCGGCTGGCGACTTCGACTTTTTCTAGCGCGGACCGGGTCACCGGCTAGCGGATATCCCGCTTTCTTCTGGCTAAGCCGAAATGAATTCGGCATTTCAGCCTCGCGAAACTCTCGCACAAGTTTCGCTTTCTATGGTCTCGCCAAGGGCAAAAGCCCTCAAACCTTTCTTTTTGATGGTGCGAGACAGAATGAATCTGTTAAATCAATTACTTCAGGTGCTGAAGAACTTCGGGTCGTTAGGCCAGACGAAGCTTTTGGCCATGGGCGGTGTAGCCCTTGTTTCATTCGCAATCATCATTGCTGGTGCTCTTTACGTCAACAAACCGGCCTTCGAGACGCTTTATGTAGGCCTGGAACCGGTCGATTTGAACCAGGTCAGCATTGCGCTTGCCGAATCAGGTCTGAATTTTGAAGTCGGGACCGACGGTGCGAGCATTCGTGTTCCCGTCGGCATGACCAGCAAGGCCCGTCTTCTGCTCGCCGAGCGCGGCCTTCCCAACAGCGCCAATGCCGGCTACGAGCTTTTCGACAATGTCGGCTCCCTCGGCCTGACCTCCTTCATGCAGGAAGTGACGCGTGTCCGCGCGCTGGAGGGTGAAGTCGCACGCACCATCCAGCAGATCAGCGGCATCGCAGCTGCCCGTGTGCACATCGTCATGCCCGACGTCGGCAATTTCCGCCGCGGCGAACAGAAGCCGACGGCATCCGTGATGATCAGAGCGGCCTCCGATGCAGGCCGCAAGTCCGCCGCCTCCATCCGCCATCTTGTCGCATCCTCGGTCCCGGGTCTGGACGTCGAGGACGTCACGATTCTGGATTCGACCGGCCAGCTTCTCGCATCCGGCGACGAAACAGGCGGCGCCGCAACGCGCTCGCTCGGTGTCGTGCAGTCGGTACAGCAGGAAATCGAATCGAACATCGACAAGGCGCTCGCACCGTTCCTCGGCATGGACAACTTCCGTTCCAGCGTCACCGCCCAGCTGAACACCGATAGCCAGCAGATCCAGGAAACCATCTACGATCCTGAATCGCGGGTTGAGCGTTCTGTCCGTGTGACCAAGGAAGCGCAGAAATCCCTGCAGCGCCAGTCGGATACGGCAGCGACCGTCGAGCAGAACATTCCCCAGGCAGCCCCGGAAAGCGGCGGCGCCGGCCCGGAATCGTCTGACGAGCAGGACAAGAAAGAAGAACAGACCAACTACGAAATCAACAGCAAGACCGTTGCGACTGTCCGCAACAGCTACACGCTCGAGAAAATCTCGGTAGCCGTCGTCGTCAACAAGGGCCGTATTGCCAAGATGGTCGGCGAGCCGGTCGATCAGGCCAAGATCGATGCCTATCTCGCAGAAATGCAGAAGATCGTGTCTTCGGCCTCCGGCCTTGATGCTGCCCGCGGCGACGTCGTCACCCTGACGGCGATGGATTTCCTCGAGAACCAGCTGCTTGAAGAATCCGCAAGCGGCCCGGGCATCATGGAAATCCTCAGCCGCAATGTCGGCGGGATCATCAACTCGCTCGCATTCGTCGCCGTCGCCTTCCTGATCGTCTGGATGGGGATCCGTCCGATGGTCCGCAGCGCCGGCGGTGGTGCTGGTGCCGCCGCACTGACCGGCGACATCGGCGAGCAGGCGGCAGGGCTGGAACTTCCGGATTTCTCCCCGGCGCTCGGCGGCGGTGCAGGAAGCTCGCTCATGGACGGCTTCGGCTCCGACTTCGGATTCGACAGCACCGACGACCTGCTCACCCTCGACGACGACGCAGGTGGTGGCTTCAACCGCCGCGTCAAGGAAGGTCCCGAGCGGCGCCTGTCCCGCATGGTGGAACTCTCCGAGGAGCGCGCCGCCAAGATCCTCCGCAAATGGGCTGTGGAAAACGCGGCCTGAGGAAAATCGATTTACAAACGCAAACCGCGCCCACCGGCGCGGTTTTTGCGTTATGGTGGTCGCGCGGCAGTATTACAGCGCGATCTCCCCAATGGGCTTTCGCTTTAATTGGGGATCTACCGTGACTGGTTGTGATCTTTGACTATTTATATTTTAAAATGAACATGATTCGTTAGGCCCGTGAGATGAGGGCAAGCGTTGAGTCGGGTTCAGCCGATGAAATGCGCCTGGCTATCTTCTCGCTGGGATGTCACGTCCTCGAAGGGGCAGCGCTACATGGATGCCGAGCTTACAACGGAGGGATCAGGAAGCATAGTGCGCTCACCCGCACGTGCCGAGCCTCTGCAGGGCTCGTCTTCCAGGGAGATCCTGATCCATAAATTGGCGGCGCCGGGACAATCCGGTGATCTCGCCCACTGCTTGCGCATGTTGACCGAGTATCTGGGTGCGTCGAATTATCTTCTGGCGCGCTACGATCTTGTTCAGGAAGACGGCCTCGATTTCGTCGTGGCGTCCGACTGGCCATTCGATCTCGTCCGTCGTCTGGACAGCGAACTGGCCACGACCTATTCGCAGTCGACCGAACTTGAGAAATGCATGTCGGTGCTGCAACCGAAGTACAATCTCCTGCCCGATGACGTGCATGTGCTGGACGGGATCAGTCGCCAGTATTGCTCGATCACCTTGAACGTCGGGCGCACGCGCCTGGCCCTGATGCTGCTGTTTCCGCAGGATCACGTCCTTGCGGCCGACCGTCTGCGCGAAGTGGGTCTGCTGATCGGCTATGTTGTCGGCCTTTCGGTCAGCAAAGGCCAGAAAAGCGACCGCGATTTCGAGCTGACAGAACGTGAGCTGGAATGCCTGTTCTGGATTGCCGAGGGCAAGACCAGCGACGAGATCGCCACGATCCTGGGGATCTCGCGCAACACGATCAACAACTACATTACCAGCGTCATGCGCAAGACGGCAACAAAGACGCGTTCTGAAGCGATCGCCTATGCGGTCAGAAACAATCTCGTCTGAGGGGGCGGCATGGGGCATCAAAACAGACCTGGCGGTTCTACTCTTGAAGACGCGACCTGGTCCAGCCAGCGCCCTGTCACGTCCCGCACCGATATCTTTCCGAAGCTTGTCTCGCTCCAGCGTTCTTTGAACGCCCGCGGGTTTGCCGCGTTCCGCGTCGCCGGCGCCAGCCTGCCGCACAAGCGCCGCCTGGATGCGGAATACGAGAACTGGAGCTCCGGCCTCAGCAGTGGCCGTGACGCCTTTGTCGCGGCCTATGGCGACACGCTGCTCGGCCATATCGAGGCCTCGACGCTGCCGCTCATGTGGTGTGCCGACGACGAATCGAGCTTCATCGAGGCTTCGGATTTCACCCCTTTCACCACCCAGGTCGATGCCCGCCTGCTGCCGTATTCCGGCATCGCGTTTCCGGTCCGTCTGGGTGCCGTGGGCAATGGCTACATTGTCTTTCCGACAGCCGGTGGCGCGGATCTGCCGGGCGAACTGGTGTTGTCCGTACACAGCCGCTGTTATCAGGTGATGACCGATATCCTGTCGCTCGATGAGCGCAAGGCGATGACGTCGGAAACCCTGAGCGAGCGTGAGATCGCTTGCCTTCAGCTGGCCGGCGATGGCCGCATCAGCGAAGAAATCGCCGAGCGGCTGGGCCTCTCGGTCCATACCGTTAACGCCTATCTCGGTTCGGCAACGATCAAGCTCGATTCGGTCAACCGGATCCAGGCGATCGCCAAGGCGATCCGCCTTGGCTACATTACCTGATCACCTCCCGCAGGTTCAGCCGTATAACGGAGAGGCCTGTGTCTTGACGAAGCGGGCTTCGCGCAACCGCTGTTCAAGCATACGGGTATTGGCGTCTGGGTCGCCGGCCGTTTCATGAAACGCGATATGGTTGATCTCGAGCCCCGCGGTCTCGTTGGTCAGGGTGAGCTGCGCATAGATCGTGATATCGCGCGGCTTGATCTCGAGGTCGAGCACGATCTCCGGCGGACCGCCCCATTCGAGCCGATACTCCCCCCCCGAGCCGAAATTGACGGTGCCCGGATGAAAATAGAGTTCCGCGGCCGAAGAAATGAGATCTGCAATATTCCCGTAAAGTTCAAAGCGTAAAAGTGAAATGAGATCGGCTGCGTCGAGCAGGCGCATCTCGCTTGCGACGGGGCTGATGGCTTCTGCCACAATACGTTCACGCTGGGTGGTGTAAGAGCACTTTTTCATAGTGGCTAGCGGATCCGTCTCTTGGGGGCCTTCGACGCGTAGACTCGGTGCACGAGTTCGGCGACGGCCTTGTAAAATAACGACGGGATCACGCTATCCACTGAGACTTGCGCAAACATGGAGCGGGCGAGGGGCGGATCTTCAAATATGGGAATATTGTGCTCACCGGCGATTTCGCGGATCTTCAGCGCAACAAGGTCCTGGCCCTTGGCAACTACAATAGGCGCTTCGTTCTCCTCACGTACATAGCGTAGCGCCACGGCAAAGTGGGTCGGGTTGGTGATCACCAGCGTGGCGCGCGGCACGTTGGCAATCATGCGCCGGCGGGCACGGTCACGGGCGATCGAACGCTGCCGCGCCTTGACCACCGGGTCGCCCTGGGACTGCTTGTGCTCGTCCTTGATTTCCTGCTTGCTCATGCGCAGTTGTTCGTACCAGTGGTACCGCGTCCAGAACACGTCGACCGCCGCCAGCAGCGCCGTGGCCAGCAGGATGATGATCAGCATCTTTTTGATGATGACAGAAAACTTGATGAAGATGGTTTGCGGATCGGAGAACATCGAATCGATCATCGCGTAGTAGTCGTGCCGCAACGCGAAGACCATGATCACCGAGACGATCACGATCTTGAACAGGGATTTGCCGAACTCGACCATGCCCGGGCCGCTGAAGATGCGGGTCCAGCCCTTGGCGAGCGAGATGCGATTGGCCTGAGGGGTGATTCTGTCCAGTACGAAGCTCGGAAGGTGCTGGACGATGCTGGAGCCGGCGCCCAGCACCATGAACAGGATGAAGGCCGGTGCCAAAAGCGCGCCGATTTCCCAGCCGAGATAGGTGAACAGCGAGACCACGTCGGTCGCGGTTCCGATCTTCCATTGATCGGGACGCTCGAACAGGTCCTTCAGCGTTTCACCAAGCCGGCCGATCCCGCCGGGCAGGAAGAAGACCAGATAGAAATAGAAGCCCAGCGTGGAGGCAAACAGCGCGAGTTCGCGCGATATCGGGACATTGCCCTTCTCGTGCGCATCGCGCACCTTTTTCTCGGTAGGGTCTTCGGTTTTGCTGTCTTTATCTTCATCGTCAGACATGACCGTCGCAGCCCTTCAGACCCGTGGAGGCATCCACTGCCCGTGTGATGAAGTCGGTGCCGTCGAGGCGCGCCGGCCGGCCACGATCATCGCGCCCGGCTGAAACGTAACCGCCCGCCGATTGCTGTTCAATCGGCGGGCGGCAATTTGTCGGGTTTTCAACAGAGGCGCAGGCTTAGGCCGCCTGATTCTCGCCTTCCGTCTCCTTGAGCTGGATCTGTCCGGTATTGGCGAGGCGAATCGCTTCTTGCGCCACGGCGCGGCGGGCGATGGCGATCTCTCGGGGATTGATCCCCGTGGTGCCGGACTGCAGATCCGATTCGATCATGCGGCGCGAACGCGGGCTGATCGATGCCAGGACACATTCCTTGATCTCGGCGCTGGCGCCGCGAAGCGCCATCGTGAGGATATCGGCGGAAATGTCGTTGAGCAGCAGGACGCGGCTGCGCTGCGGCATGGCGAGCAGATCCTCGAACAGGAAGATCTTCGGGCGAACCTTGTTGACCGATTCCTTGCTGATCGATTCCAGCGAGGTGAGCAAGGTATCGACTTCGTTCTTTTCCAGTTCGTTCATCAGTTCGGCAACCTTCGCCGAACCCGTCGAATTGCGGTCTGCGTCGATCTCGGCGATCAGGTCGTGGACCCGGTTCTCGATGATCTGCGCCGCTTTCGGGCTGACATTCTTCAGGTTGACGGTACGGTTCATGATGTCGGCGCGACGGCTGTCCGGCAGTTTCAGGAGTACCTTGGCACCGAAGGAGGAGGGCAGCATCGACAGGATGTAGGCGACCGTCTGCGGGTGTTCACGCATCAGGAACTTGGCGATGAAATCGGGCTCCGCATCCTGCAGGCGATCCCAGATCGAAGCTTCAAAGGCCTGGAAGGCGGTGCGGCGGCCGAGAAGACCGTCGACTTCTTCGGGGGTCAGGCCTTCCTCGAGAATGCTCTCGATGGCCTTGGCATTGTCCATGAGGCCCGCACCCTCGGTGAACAGGTCCTCGAATTCGTTGACCAGTTCCAGCAGTTCATCCGGTGGAATGGTGCGCAGCGTCTGAGCCGATGCGATGATCGTCTGCAGTTCCGCCTGGGTAAAGTACTTGAGCAGCTTGCCTGCAACACCCTTGCCCATGGCCAGCAGCACGGCGGCTGCCTTGTCGGCCTGGGAAAGCGGTTTACCGGTTAAGGAGCCGCCAAAATCATCAAAGTCCATCATGGTCTTGTCCTCTCTGGCCCATCATGGGTCAGGATGTCTTGGTCGCCATCACTTCGATCAGCTTTACACCGAAGCGGGTGTCGTCGTTTTCGAGAACGGTGATCTCGCCGCGCGCGATGCGCCGACCGTTCACCATGATCTCGACAGGCTCGCCGATCTTTTTGTCCAGCGCGATGATGGCGCCTTCCTCGAGGTTCATGAGCCCTGAAACCTGCATGCGGCTGGAGCCGAGCACGATCTGGACATCGATCGGGATATCCATGATCAGATCGATATTGGCGCTCAGGCCGCTGCCCGGTTCCTGGCTGCCGCTGCTGGGAGCGCTGTCGAAGGACGAATCGCCACCGAAGCTGTCGCCACCAAAGCTCGACCCGCCGAACGCGTCATCGGTGCCGAACGCATCTGCGCCGCCCAGGTCGCTGGTCGTGGACGAGCCGCCGAAATCGGATTCGAAAGCGGCCAATGGATCGCTGGAGCCACCGAAATCGTTCAGGTCTACGCCGAAATCGGAGCCGATGTCGGGGAGCGTGCCGTCGGCATCTGCTTTCAGGACGCCGCGCAGGTCATCGACTGCCATGTCGAAATCCGCATCGGAACCCGGCATCGCCAGAGCGTCTTCTTCCGTCTTGGGGGTCTTTTTCGTAGCCATGGATTCATTATTCCTGTTGAAACTTGCCTCAAGCTGCCGTGGGGGGACCCCGGCCGAAAATGCTTAGCTCATCAAATGTCTTAGAATTTCATCTTCGCTGCTCACATTGTCTTTGACGCGGACGGTATAGCGGTCGCCGGCACGACCGAATTCGCAGCGATACATTTCTTTTCCATTGGCGCTGACGTCGACCATGACGTCACCCTTGTCCTGGAACGGAATGACATCGCCGGCGACAAGCCGCGAAATGGTGTTGAGTGTCAGTGTTTCCAGGCGGATCTTGGCTTCCAGCGTGACCTGCGAGCGGCGAACCTGCTCGGCGATCTGGTCCTGCCATTCCTTGCGCGTCCGCGACGACTGGTTCTTCGACTTCGGCACGGTGACGACCGTCTTCAGCAGCGCCTTCTGCGGAACCACAAGGTAGAATTCCGAATCGACCGTACCGAGCGTGACGCCCATCTTGATCGTCACCGCATATTCGTCGATGTGATCGTCTTCCGGCTTCGGCCGATCCTCGGCATTATGCGCCTTTTCGATCAGCGGTTCGAAGCCTCCGGGGGCATTGACGCCCGAGCGCAGCACGTTGCCGATCTTGTCGAAGACCATGGTCGAGAGATCGAGCTCGATCTGCGACAGTGGCCTCTCGATCGGCTCCTGGATCGTTTCGGGAATTGCACCGAGCAGGTTTTCCATCAGCGTGATGATGAAGCTGTTGCCGCAGGCCATGACGAAATTCGGCGACCAGTTGCGCAGCTGCGTGTCGACCAGAGCGACATTGTCACCCAGATCGGCGATCAGGTCGTTCATCAGGCCGCTTTCGAGGCCGTTGAAGTGAACGTCGATCTTCAGCCCTGTTTCGCTGTGGAATACGTCGGGCAGGAACTCGATATACAGATGGCCGAAATCGGCGCAGAGCCGCTGCAGCGACTTCGCATCGCCGAGCCCACCGGTCAGCCGCGCCAGCAGCGCCCGATCCATGACTGGCAGAGATGTATCTCGTGGTTTTGGTTCGCTCATGGTCACGCCGCCTTGCTTTCACCGCCGCCGCCGGGGTTCATCATTTCCTGCTCGACCGCGTCGATCGACGGACGCTCGTAGGACGAGATTGTCTTGCGGCCATATTCGAGTGCCACCTGCGGAACCGAGCCGTTCATGTAGGCAAGCAGGGTCTGCTTGACGATGATGTACAGGCGGTGCTGCTTGGTGCGAACCATCTTGATCTGCGAGATGATCGGGTTGCACAGGCAATAGGACAGGAAGATGCCGAGCATGGTGCCGACAAGTGCGGCGCCGATCAGGCCGCCGAGAACTTCCGGCGATTCGTTGATCTTGCTCATCGCCTTGATAACCCCGAGAACCGCGGCAACGATACCGATGGCAGGGAAGCTGTCGCCCATGGCCGTGATCGCGTGATAGGGCTTCATCTTGTCGTAGAGGATGGTGTTGATTTCTTCGTCCATCAGCGCCTCGATCTCATGGCTACGGGCGTTGCCGATGATGATCAGGCGGACATAGTCGCAGATGAAGGAAGTGAGTTCCTTGTTCTTCAGCAGGTTGGGCGCTGCCGTGAAGATGCTGGATTCCTCGGGATTGTCGATATGGGCTTCGATCTCGTTGCGCGACTTGGTGCGCAGGTCGCGCATCAGCGAATAGAGCACGCCCAGCACGTCGAGATAGGCACGCTCCTTCGGCACGGCATGCTTGAACGCCTCGCCGATCGCCTTGCCTGAATCCTTCACCACTTTCATGGGATTGGCCATGATGAAGCCGCCGACGCCGGCGCCACCGATGATCATCAATTCGAACGGCTGCACCAGAACGTCCAGGTGACCACCCATGGCCATGAACCCGCCGAGCACGCAGCCAATCGTAATTACAAATCCGATGATGATATTCATTTTGCCCGCACCTGAACGTTATTTTTCAGGTTCAGCGATACGGCCCGTGCCTTGCGTGAGGCTGAATCAAAACCGGCATTGCATGCCTTGCGCAACCATTTTTACAGGGGCCGAGCGCCAGACAGCTTCGCGCAAGCCATTTGCCGCAAGAAGAGCGCTGACGGACGCAAGCATCCCGTGGTCCGCGCAGTCGAGATTGTCCTTGTATATGACCAGCCAGCCTCTCCGTCGACAGCGGCACAATGCGCCCGATCGATCAGGCAAGTCCCTGGCGGTGAACGACAATCCTGGCCGCGCCCGGAGTTTGCCTACCCCTTTTCGTGTCCGGTTCGACCCGTGTCAGGTTGGACCCATGGCGTTCTTTCATCTCTGATGCTCGGAGGCAAATGACATGCAATCCGGAATCTATGTCTCGCTATCCTCGCAGATCGCGCTTGAGCGCCGTCTGACCACGATCGCCGACAACATGGCCAATGTGAACACGGTCGGCTTTCGCTCGACCGAGGTGAAGTTCGACGAGGTGTTGAGCAAGACCGGCAATGACCTGAACGCCAAGATCGCTTTCGTGTCCCAGGGCAACGACTACCTGTCGACCAAGACCGGCGAACTGGCGCAGACCGGCAATGTGCTCGACTTTGCCATCAAGGGGGATGCCTGGTTTGCCATCGACACGCCGATCGGCCAGGTGCTGACGCGCGACGGCCGCTTCACCATGAAGGACACTGGCGAGCTGGTTTCGACCAAGGGTTTCTCGGTACTGGATGCCGGCGGTGCGCCGATCCAGCTTAACCGGGCCGGTGGACCGCCTGAAGTGGGCGCGGATGGCGCAATCATGCAGGACGGACGCCAGGTGGCGAAGCTCGGCGTGTTTACCGCCGACGTGCGCAACGGCTTCCTGCGCTATGAAAACAGCGGCGTGACCACCGTCGACGCGCCCCAGGCGGTCGTCGACAATCCGGAAGTCTCGATCATGCAGGGCTATGTCGAGAATTCCAACGTCAACGGCATCGGCGAGATGACCCAGCTGATCCAGGTCAACCGCGCCTTTGAAAGCGTCAGCGCGCTGATCAGCGGCAGCGAAAGCTCGATGAGCGAAGCAATCAAGATTCTCGGCGGCAGCGCCTGATCCTGAGATTGGAATAGAATGGCCCAGCCTGAGAACGCCCCCTTCGTCTTCTCCCCGAAGCTCAGCCAGCTGTCGGCACTGGCGACCCGTTATGCCAAGCCCGAATATTCGGTGACGCATGGCGGCCATGTCCGGACGATTGCGGCGGGTCACTACACCGTGACCGGCCTGTCGCGCCATGTCCGGCTGGGCGAATTCGTCGCGCATCGGTCGGCGACCGGCGTGCATCTGGGTGAAGTCGTGCGCGTCGAGCCGGATATCGCCTATGTCTGCCCGATCGAGCCGGGCGAGCCGATCGGCATCCATGACGTGGTCATCCGCAAGGGTGCCTTCCGCATTGCGCCGGACGACAGCTGGTGCGGGCGCACCATCAACGCGCTCGGCGAACCGATCGACAATGGGCCGGGCATGGCATCCGGCCAGGAGCGACGTCCGATCGCTACCACGGCGCCGCCCTCCATGACGCGCAGGCGCGTCGATCAGGGTTTTCGCACAGGCGTCAAGGCGATCGATATCTTTTCTCCGCTCTGCCTTGGCCAGCGTCTCGGCATTTTTGCCGGCTCCGGCGTCGGCAAATCCACGCTGCTTTCGATGCTTGCGCGTGCCGATGCCTTCGACAAGGTGGTCATCGCGCTGGTCGGCGAACGTGGTCGCGAAGTGCGTGAGTTCATCGAGGATACGCTCGGCGACAACATGGCCAAGTCGATCGCCGTTGTGGCTACCAGTGACGAAAGCCCGATGCTGCGCAAGATGGCGCCCTTGACGGCCATGACGATTGCCGAGCATTTTCGCGACAAAGGCGAAAATGTCCTGTTCATCGCCGACAGCATTACCCGCTTTGCCCACGCGATCCGCGAAGTGGCGACGGCCGCCGGTGAACCTCCGATTGCCCGCGGCTACCCGACCTCGGTATTCACCGAACTTCCGCGCCTGTTGGAACGCGCGGGTCCAGGGGCTGAAGGTGCGGGCACGATCACGGCCATCATCTCGATCCTGGTCGATGGCGACAACCACAATGACCCGATCGCCGACTCGGTTCGCGGTATTCTCGATGGCCATATCGTGCTCGATCGCAGTCTTGCCGACGAAGGCCGGTATCCGCCGATCAATCCGCTTACCTCCATTTCCCGTCTGGCGCGCAAAGCCTGGACCGGCGAGCAGGAGAAGCTGGTCTCGCGGCTGAAGGCGTTGATCCATCGTTTCGAGGAAACGCGCGACCTGCGCCTGATCGGCGGCTACCGCAACGGCAGCGATCCCGATCTCGACATGGCGATCAAGCAGGTGCCGGTGATCTATGAAGTTCTGAAACAGTTGCCGAGCGACAAGCCCTCCAACGATGCCTATGCGGATCT
>NZ_AHZC01000331.1 GCF_000247475.1 Rhizobium sp. PDO1-076
GCCAGTACCCCTCCGGTGAAGGCCGCGGACATGATATCGCGTGCCATTTTTTAACCGGCTATACACGCGGTAATTTGCCTGCAACGATGCTGAACTCTTCGATGGTCAAACCAGTCAGCGTCGGCATTTCCCAGTCGAAAAATCGAGTATCGTGGATGGCCTGATTAATTAGCAGCCGAGTGGCTGACAGCTCTCGAAGGGAGAGGTCTGTCCTCGGAACAACGTCGGCAACTTTGTTGGCAATGGCATCGACTATTGGCCCGATTGTCGTCGACACGATCACAATGTGGCCGTCGGCTTCGAGCTGGAGGAGTGCCTCACGCACGACATTGCTCAGCGCGTGATCATTCATTTACGCTGTCCCAGTTGTTTCTCAAATCGATTCCTCTGGTATGTGACTTGCTCGAAAACGACGGCCTGCCTACGTGACGCTAGCCGACACGCCGCATCTTCGCGAGTGGATTTTTGATAGCACATTCCTGAGTGTTGGAACCGGGTCCAGTACACTCGCCGACTATGGCCGCCCGGTTAGGCAGCCCGCCCCCTTAAAGACTTTGGTGGTGTCCAGTTCCACGGCAGCAGTTGCTCCAGCCTGCTGATCGGCGTGTCCGCAATGTTGGCGAGGACGTCGGCAAGCCAGGCCTGCGGGTCGATGTCATTGAGCTTGGCGCTCATGATCAGTGTCGCCATGAACGCCGCACGTTCAGCACCACGATCCGATCCGGCAAACAGCCATGACTTCCTGCCGAGTGCAAAGCCTCTGAGCGCTCGTTCGGCAGCATTGTTAAAGGGTATGGTGCTCACGGCGCCCTTT
>NZ_AHZC01000330.1 GCF_000247475.1 Rhizobium sp. PDO1-076
ATGTGCACAGCCATGATCAATCAGATCCGAGGACTGGCAAAGACCTTCGGATTGATTTTGTCGGCGGGTAAAGGACAGGTATTTGAGCAGTCAGTTCGTCGAGCCCTGCCAGACGACGTTATCTTGCGCGATCTGTTCGAGAGGCTGTTGTCGGTGCTATCCGGTCCTAAGGATCAGCGCCGAGCTTTTGACCGACAACTTGCTCGCTTCGCACGGCAAGACCAGACTTGTCGGCTGGTTGCAAGCGCACCTGGGGTAGGCAGCCTTGCAGCGATCGCATTCGTAACCGCCGTCGATGATCCGACGCGGTTTCGGGCTACCGGCGACGTCGGCGCATATCTTGGGCTGACACCGAAGCGATATCAATCTGGCGAAGTCGACATTGGCGGCCGTATTTCGAAGACGGGAGATCGTTTAACAAGGAAACTTCTTTTCGAGGCGGCAACGGTGATCCTGTATCGTGCATCTCCTGCAATCGCATTGAAGCAATGGGGCTTACGCCTGAGTGCTCGATGCGGAAGCTGGAAGGCGCGCGTTGCACTGGCACGCAAGCTGGCAGTGACGCTCCTCACGATGTGGAAGACCAACACCATGTTCGAGAACCGCAGTTTCGCCGGATAAACTGACAAGCATAAACAAAGAATGCCAGGCACGTTCCAGGTCTGGCCAAAGTCATCTCGAGACCCGCTTTGCTGCACGCATCATGACAAGCGCTGACAGCGTGAATCACATCGAGAGACTTTAAAGCATGGCGCCATTGTGAGGCAGTTATGAACACCTGACCTCGAAGACGACAACGCATTGGCTTAACAGCGACAAAGACGA
>NZ_AHZC01000329.1 GCF_000247475.1 Rhizobium sp. PDO1-076
GACGGGGACAAGTAGAAGCGGCGCACGATAGCTGCGCTCGTCTTCCGGCTTCTTCTTCCACCTGAGGAACCCGACCGCCAGAAAAAGAGTGTTGGCGCCACCCTCGGCAAAATCGTTGCGAACCTGCCGATAGAGATCGATCAACCGAGTTTCGAGCTGGCGCACGTCGAGTGGCGAGGGCAACTCGTCCCGAAGCAATGCTTCCGCCGCGAAGCCACGCTGGAGATCACGGCCGTGGACATCCCGATAAAGTGCTGCATCCCGTTCGCCGAGCGGGTTCTGCTCAGGCAAGGATATGATGCGAATTGCGGCGCCGTTTGCCAGCCGATCTTCAACATAGGCCACGTCCGTGCAAAGAAAGGGGATCGTTTTCTTCGAATCCGGAAAACTGAGCAGTCGATTGCGAAGGGTCAGATCGAGAAGCTTTTTCTGCCATCTGTCGATGCGACCGGCAGCGTTGGTTGGCTTCACCTCAACGGTTTCAGCCGGCATCTCAGCAAAACTGGGGGCGGAGGGGAGCGGCAAGTCGGCCACAGGGGCCGAGTCATCCTCCTGAACATTTCGGCGGATAGGCTCGTGTGAGGCAAGCGGCATGATCCCGCCGCTACGCGATCGCCTGACATCAATGGCGGCCACAAAAGCGTGGGCCTCGTCCACTCCAAGCCGGCCGTCCAGCGCTCGAAGCGCGCCTTCAAACGTCATGGCAGGCCGATGTGTCACGCCGGTCGTTTCAAAGACGATCAACTCGCGCGATGCCAGGGCCTTGCGGACCTCCATCTGGTCCGGCTCTACGGCATGTGCGAAGGTTCTCTTCGCGAGCCACACACCAACGG
>NZ_AHZC01000328.1 GCF_000247475.1 Rhizobium sp. PDO1-076
ATGCAAACAGCAATTCTCATGCTTGGGTGAACCCTGTGCTGAGCTTGTCGCTCATTCTGTTCGCGTGCGGCAGTGCGTTGCGCGGCCGGAAGATGGTCAGCCGGATCAGAATCTTCAATGACCGTTTTGGTAGCTGGCAGTTCTGACGGCAATTATTCAACCCACTTTGATGGGTTGAATAACTTTGAGAAATGCATTATTTGAACCATTGAAAGGGTCAATTAATGCGCTTAACGCTCCAAACCCATTTTGACGGTGAGTGGCATCACGCTGCGACGTTGGAACTCAAGGACGACGCGGCCGGCTTCCAGGGCGCGTCGATCGTCGATTACGATCTCGACTATTTCGTCACCGTGGCATCGGCGGAGTTTTCTGCTGGAAAAACGGTCCGGGGCCATCGTGCCTTATCCGTCCGTTACCCCGTCGATCTGGAAAATCGATATAGCCGCAGCTGGCCGCCCTTCCTCTTGGATCTTATGCCCCAGGGGCATGCACGGCGAAAGCTTGCCGAGCACCTCGGCCTTACTGAAGGCTCGCGCGCTTCTGATCTGCCACTGCTTCTCCGATCGGCGACTGGCGGCATAGGCAATATCCGCATCAAAGAAGCGGCGGCCGCCGAAGCGGAACGGCTGAGCGGTGTTGAGCGCCAAGGAGTTACAGAGGCAGAAATCCTTGAGCGGTCGGATCGCTTCATGGAAGTCGCCGACCGCTTTGGAATGCTGGCCTCCGGCTCAAGCGGCCTACAAGGCGAATGGCCTAAGGTCTCTATGACGCAGGCGAATGACGGGCTCTATTACCCCGACAGCTTCGTAACCGATGATGAGGCCGTGCGCCACGTCATCGTCAAGCT
>NZ_AHZC01000327.1 GCF_000247475.1 Rhizobium sp. PDO1-076
CGGCGACCCGACCCAGCGGTTGACGGACCAGCAGCATGGCGACGAGCCAGAAGAGCATCATCCCCCAAAGCAGCGAACCGCCATATTTGACCAGCGGGAACGGCAGACCGATCTCGTAGCCGGTCAGGCGCAACGTCAGGCCGCATAGGATGACCCCGACCGAGATTGCCAAACGGCGCCAGCGCATAGCAGTGCTTGCCTTGATTTTGTTCATACAGCCTCTGTAGTTAAGCCGAACCAGAACGCAACCGGAATCAGGCGGAGCAATCATGACGACAGCGGTTGAGGGACAGATGAACTTTCCGGAGAGTTTCGACCGGCGGCTGATTGACAATGCACCCGCGCCAGCACTGTACGGCATCCGGCGCTTTATCGTCGAGTTCCTGTTCTTCGGCATCAAGGAGGCGCGCGCCTGTCTGTTCGCCGGACTGTTCTTCGTGTCGATCTTCTTCGTACCGCGCGATGGACTGCTTGGCCTGCCGCGCTACGATCTGCTGCTGGTGATCGCTCTGGTCATCCAGCTTGCCATGGTCTGGACCAAACTGGAGACAGTTGATGAACTGAAGGCAATCTGCCTGTTCCATCTCGTCGGCTTCGTACTGGAAGTCTTCAAGACCTCGGGCAGCATCCAGTCATGGTCATATCCCGATTTCGCCTATACCAAGCTGTTTGGCGTGCCACTGTTTTCCGGCTTCATGTATGCTGCGGTCGGCAGCTACATCATCCAGGCCTGGCGGCTTTTCGACATCAGAATCCGCCACCATCCACCCTACTGGATGGCGACGGGCGTGGCACTTGCCATCGACCTCAACTTCTTCACCCATCACTATATCGGTGACTACCGATGGTATGTCGCCGCG
>NZ_AHZC01000326.1 GCF_000247475.1 Rhizobium sp. PDO1-076
ATCGATCCGACCGCTGCTGTCGCGCACGATGCCCTGGAATGTCGCACCGATCTGGTCGCCCCTAACAATGCCGTTCTCGACGCTGAGCGTGCCGGCATTGTAGTAAAGCCGCGCAAACGCCCGCTGGAACCGGGCTGAGCTGACATCGATATCGCGCTTCACCGCACTGTTGAGACTGCGCCCATCGCTACCGGTCGGTGTCGACACGATCGACTGCAGCCGCTCTTCGTTGTCGACCTGAAAGCTGCGCAGATCGAGATTGCCGGCCCATGCCCCGCCCGGTGTTTCATTCAGCTTCAGGTTTACCAGGCCACCCACCAGCCGCTTGTAGAGATCGATGAAACGCACAAGCGCGCCGGCATCGCTGCTGGTTACCGAGACTTCGCTGAAGCCGTCCGGCCGACGAAGTTTGGCGACCACCGCCTGGCCGCTACTGGTTACGGCAGAGAAATCCAGCGCCGTCGTCTTGCCCTGACGCGCACTGTAGATCACCGAAGCGCCCGACAGCGCCTCGCCGCCGAAGCCGATGACGCGATCGATCTTACCGTCGATCCGCAGCGTCACATCATCGCCTTTTCCTTTGCCGGCCGTCGCAGGCGCCTTGAGTTTGGAAATCAGCGACCGTGCATCGAATGAAGCCCCTGAGACAGAAACGTTGTATGCGCCCTTGGCCTGACGGATTGCAATGGACAGATTGTCGTCCGGCGCCAGCCTCACCTTGCTGAAATTGGCAGCGACCAGACCTTTCGGTCCGATGGACAACTCGCCGCTCGCCCCGAAGCCATCGCCATCAAGCACGAATTTCTCGATCGTGCTCTGGCCATCCTGCTCGATTAGCTCGAATGTCGCCCTGGCGCCGAT
>NZ_AHZC01000325.1 GCF_000247475.1 Rhizobium sp. PDO1-076
CAGGTCTCCTCCATACCGCCATGTCTGTCAGACGTGACAACCGACCTCCATCCCTGCCGGCTTCACGCAATACGCACAGCATCATCACTTGCAGTTCCCACCGGCGTCAGGGGCGAAAGACGATCGCGGTATCGTTGGAGAAGCGTGTATTGTCCGGCTTGGCGAGTTCAGCTGAGTTTGCACGGTCTACAAGGTTTTTCACCCAATATTCTACCCGCTCAATGCTCAGACTGAGCCATCTATCAAAGATGGATTTGCTCAATCCTGATACCGGCCTGCGATCAAGCCATACGATCTTCCCCCTGGATCTATCGATAGCGAGACAACCCGCGCCGTTGACGAAAGACAAAAAATTGTCCTCCAGCACCCACCCATAAAAATCCCACGCTGGAGAAGGAGGGATATCCAAGACGGGCGATTCGATACACATATCTCCCGTATCCTCATCAAACGAAATCGTCATCGGTTGATCATCAAATGCCAGATCGCAACGCCCCGCCTGGTTGAACGCAATATCCTCGATCCCTGCCGTCGCACCGAAATCCTCCAACAATCGCGAGGCGTGGCGCCGCGCGTCATCTAAATTATCACTCATCCGTACTATCCTATTGGCATTTTGTAGTTTCTTTATTCAAATCTGTCACGACGACTGAACCGCGCAAACAAAGCTTGTCGCGTGATCAAGAGCCACCCAGCGAGACAGTTTATGCGATGCCCCATCAGCAACTCGTGACACTCATCGGTGACTTATACGAAACAGCAAATTTAATATAAGCAGATACAGTAGAGGTCCCGCCCGCCCGTTTTGATACACCCGGCCGATGGCCATGAACTCGAAGCCTGGACGCCAATGCTAATTTTT
>NZ_AHZC01000324.1 GCF_000247475.1 Rhizobium sp. PDO1-076
CCGTAGGTTCTATGCAGCGCAGCTCAGAAAGTTCCGTGAGCTCGGAAACCGACGCAGTCCGGCCCAAGCTTGAGCAAACTACTCCACCTAATAATGTGCCGGTCGAAGATGCCTCACAGAACGATGATCCTGAAAAGGATGTTAATTCGTCTGTGCTGGCACAGTTGGATGCTGCAAACGCTAAAAAGCCCGAGCCGATTGCGCCGAATAATTCCTGGTGTTTGGCTAAGATCAAAAAAGGCTTTAATTTAGTCTCTGATTCTATTCAGTCTATATTTCGATCGGGTTGGATTGCCCTTGGCTGGGCTGCTGGTAAAGGTCGAAGCCTTGTGAATTGGGCAAGTCAGCCATTTCAATCTGGCGTCAAAATTGATTTTATCCGCCTAACAGAGGTGAACGGGGAGAAGGTTGACGCGTTCGCACAATCGGACGGTACTACCCCTTTTGCTCATGGGAAGTTAACTGAGACGCAAGCCCTTCTTTCCAATGATGATGCCATCGCTGGGGAAGAGATTGACGGCGGCGCGGATGACTACAGCGACTACGGGAATGCTTCATTTTCGGGCGATGATTGGACTTGTACTATGGTCAGCGATTTGGATCCTGGAGCCAAGGTGGCGGGTACGGTGAACCAGCCAGTCGAGGCTAGCGCCGATGGGGACAGTGTACGGCGTGATCGATATAGTGGAATCCAGGAGGGCAACTCGGATTGGGATGAACCGGATGCTGCTCTCTCGAAGCTCAAAGCGGACGGCGGTTTTAGCCCGCAGCGACAGGACTGATAAACCCTCTGGTTTTTGGGTTCAAATCGGGATTCGATCGTGTGGCATCGTAAACTTAACGGGGGACTGTCAGGAATTTC
>NZ_AHZC01000323.1 GCF_000247475.1 Rhizobium sp. PDO1-076
GAAGTCCCCACTCCTTCTCGAATTCTGTCTCGAAATCTGCATCGCTGTCGATCATTGGCTGGGGTGGCGGAGCGACGGCTTCATCAGGCACCAGAGACAGGTCTTGAGCAAACACCTTATTGCCTTGGCGCCCGAGCGTATAGCGGAGCGGAGCGCCGGGTTGCAGTGTCGGAAGATTCGCGTCCGTCACCTTATTAAGATGGAGAAAGACGTCGGGACTACCGTCATCAGGCTTGATAAAGCCGTAACCTTTGGCGGTGTCGAACCATTTGAGCTTCCCCGTCGGCATGGATGTCCTCTTTTAACTCGTGTTGCTCCCATGTCTTGCAGGACCAAGGGCAAGGGGGATGTAGATCTAGCCGCTTTCGGCGGCGTTCAGACGCTCTTGCATGTCTTTGCCGGCTCTGAAGAAGGGAAACCATTTCTCCTCGACGAAGACCGCTGTACCGGTTGCCGGGTTTCGGCCCAACCGCGAAGGCCGATGCCTGACCGAAAACGTTCCGAAACCTCGCAGCTCAACCCGGTCGCCACGCGCCAGGGCTTCGGTGATCTCGTCCAGAACCGCGTCGACGATCCATTCCGCATCCTTACGATGAAGACGAGGATTGCGGAAAGCGATGATTTCAATGAGCTCCGATCTGATCATGAACTCTTCTTGCAAAAATTGCTTCGCGTGGAAAGACTCTCTTTTTTCTCCCATTTCCTTCACTCATTTGTCGCGCTTCAAATTTATGCATATTTTGGCAATACAGAGGTGCCAGAACTGACTTTTTTGAAGGTAGCCAATTTACAAAATGAGAAACTCGTTGATTTAGCAGGCTGCTGAACAAAGGCTTGCGTTGCCGCAACGTCGGGGCCGCGGTTT
>NZ_AHZC01000322.1 GCF_000247475.1 Rhizobium sp. PDO1-076
TTCTGCTCGACCCCGACCGTCATAGGGAAGAGCTCCGTTTACTCTATGGCGCTCCGGGGTTCGGCATGCCTGGAGAGGTCTTCAATGCTGTCAGGCAGGTTCGTGAGACGGTTTCTGTTGCGCAGTAGGTAATCAAAGCTCGCCGGCTTATGCGACCGCAAATACCAATGACCGCTTCTCTAATCGGGCATTTGGGTCAAGCCCTTTCTGATGGTCGTTGGCCTGATCGTTCACGCGGGTCACGCTTCTCTTGGCAGTCTATTGGCCCCTCGCGTTCGGAGCCGCTGCACGCATGCATGGGATCAGGGTCTGGAGAACCTCGCTTTTGGACGCGCTTTGAAGGCGCAGCAGTCATTATCGGCTTCATCCATCCCGTCGTCCGCATGGGACGATCCGGCCAGGATCGGCTTAGGGGGCTTGCTTAGATCATGCAACAGCCTCCGATCCGAACCGGAACTCTGTGCCATCGCTCCACATACGATGCAGTACGACGGCAATTTTGCGGGCGACAGCAACGATCGCTCGCCGCCGCCCCTTGGTCTTCATCAGCCGCACGCCCCATGCTTTCAAGCTGCTCCAGGCAATCGAGCGCATGAGCATCGCGTTGGCGGCGGCGTAGAGTGTCGCCCGAACATCCGCGTCACCAGCGTGTGAGATGCGTCCGGGATTGTCTTTTTCCCCGGACTGGAAACGTCGCGGCGTCAGCCCAAAGTGGGCCCCTACTGTGCGTGAACTCTTGAAGCGGGTAGGATCGTCAACAGCAGCCTTACAGCTGAGCGTCGTAATCTCACCGACCCCTGGCATGCCCATAAATCGTGTGCAGATGGCATCTTCGCGGGCTGCCCTGCGTACTCGGCGGTCAAGCTC
>NZ_AHZC01000321.1 GCF_000247475.1 Rhizobium sp. PDO1-076
ATAGCCAATGCATTGATGATCTGCGAATTGCGGGTCATCGAATCAAGATGCAGGTTGGCCTTGATCTGTGCGGTGTTGGCGTCTGCAAATGGCATGGCTGTGACGCGCTGGTTTATCTGGGTGAAGATCAGCAGCAGGATCGCCGTGACCACGACGATGTAGCCGAGATGGGGATGGATGAAAAAAACCGCGAGCAGGAAAAGCGGCGCGATCGGGGCATCGAGAAAGGCGAGCAGCGTCCGCGAGACGAGGAAGGAGCGGACCTGCTGCAGGTCTCCGAGCGTCTGGTATTCGCGCCCATTGCCATGCAGGGACGCCCGCGCCGCTGCACTCAGGATCGGTGCTCCGAGCTGGGCCGCAACCTCCACGGCGGTTCGCATCAGGATGAAACGGCGCAATGCGTCGAAGGCGGACTGGAGAATGATGGCACCGACGATCACGATCGTCAGCATGATCAGCGTATCGGTCGAGCGGCTGGTCAGCACCCGGTCCGAAATCTGGAACAGATAGATCGGTATGGCCAGCACCAGCACATTGCTCGCAACAGTGAATACCATGACGATCAACAGGTTGCGCTTGACCGCATGGATGCCGGCCTTCAGGCTGGCGTTGAAATCGACCTGGCCGAGCCGCTTGTGGAACGTACCGCCACCGCCGCCGGATCCCTTGCCGCCCCGGGGGGATGCCGGATTATCCGTGCTGGTTGTTTCGGCCTTCACCGGGCCGCAATCTCCATCGATCACCTTCATGCCGTCCGGAGCTCTCGATTCGAGCGGGCGGCTCTGCGGTGCATCAGGTTCCGGTGACGGTTCCTGCCTGATCTCGGCGGTCGGCTCGGGCGAGGGAGTTTCTGGCGAGGGAGTTTCTGGCGTATCTGTCTGGCTGTAGGCAACCCTCAGGTTTTGCGGGGGGCGGATCGGCTGGGCCGACGTCGCCGATTGCGGCTTGGGATTGCCGACCTCTGCTTTCAGATAATCTTCGACGGCCCGTTCGAGCCTTGCATAGGTTCCATCCGTATCATTCGATGCTTCCAGCCGTGGCGATCTCGGTACCGCCCTGTTTTCTGTTGGTTCAATCGTTGGCTCCAGGCGTTTGCGGATTTCCGACATTTATGTCCCCTTTAATGTCCAATCATGCCGTTCACGCCATCACCCGTGTGGCCGTCATAGTCGGACGGCATGCAGGAGGCATCGGATGCCGTCGAGTGATCGTCTGGAGCGAGCATGGAATCGTCGAGAAAAAGTATGGCTTCGTTGACCAGCGCATCGGGATCCGGGTTGCCGAAGTCCGGTTGCCCGGAGATCAGTTCGGCTTGGAAGAGCGTTTCCTGCGAATATTGCTGGCCGCCGACATAGGTCTTCCCGACGGAATCCAGGTCTATGATCGTGGCGTTGTTCAGCAGTGCGTTGGATCCGGTTTCGATTGTCCAGTCGGCATCGAGATTGGGTGCAATTGCATCCATCGCCAGCGCGATCTGGTCGCTGTCGCCGAGGATGTTCGTCTGGCGAATGTATTGAAGGTTGATCAGGTCACCGCTGATATAGAGGACCCGCAACCCCTGCAGCCCCGCAAAGGCCTCATCGGACAGAAGTTCCGGCGAGATGCTGCCCTCGCCATTTGCAAAGGACGCCAAGGTGCCGAGTTGGTCCTGCGACAGGCTGTCGAACCGGTCGGCATCGCTGATCGTGCCGATGCGTGCCTGGTTCCAGAGCAGGTTGCCGGATGAGGAAACGGAGCCTTCGCCCGATGTCTGGAAATCAGCTGTTGCGCCGACATAGTCATTGTCGAACAGCACGTTCATCTGGTGGATGATGTTCGCGTCGAAAATCGAACCGCCGATGATGATCAGATCGTAGGAAAAGCCCAGTTCGAAGACCGAAGCGTGGTTGACGCCGAAATTGTCGCCGGCGATCACGCTTGTGGTCACGCCGGACGAGGAGAGAATGCCGACATCGTCGTCGCTCATGAAGATGATCTGCTCGAGCCAGTTGACGATCATCAGGTCGCCATGGATTTCGGTGACCGCCCAGAATGCCGGATAGTCATCGCTACTGCTTGCGCCGCCCTCCGAGCCATCGGATATATCCAGATGATCGAATGTTGCGATATTGAACATCTCGTTTGCGGCCGCATCCTGGGTCCAGTTGCTGACCGCTGACGTGATCGAATCGGTGTCCCAGAGCGCGTTGATTTGAACGATCGCGTTCACTTCGACATGGTCTCCGGCAACGATTGTGACCGTCGCGCCCGTCCAGAAGTTCTGCAGCACGACGTTGTTGATCAGCGTATTGCCGCCGGTATGCACTTCCACTGACACCTCGATGGCGACCGTGCCGTCGTCCTTGGTCCAGGTATTGGTGCTTTTGCCTTCCGCGCTCTCCTCGCCCTCGCTCTCATCCCCACTGTTCTGATCCTTGGCGAGGGAATGATAATCTTCGATATTCGGCGCTTCCTCGACGAGTTCGCCATTGACATAGATGCCGTCTATCGACTTTGCGCTGATGTGGATCTGAACGGCATCTCCGTCCAGGGGCGCATCCTCCAGCTGTTCGATGACCGTCTTGATGACGCCGATCATCTCTTCGCTTGATCCGGGGCGTGCGAGGTCGCCGAGAGGCGACAGCGCAGAGGCCTCTTCGAAGCCTCCAAGCACGGCAGCGTCATCGATCGGCTCTGGATTGAACGTGAGGCCATGGCCGCCGACGCTGAAATAATCGTCATCGGAGAGCGAGATGGCCTGGTGGAAATGGTTGACGACCGAACCTGGTGGTTGAATGTCCGGGGAGAGGTAGTGCACCGAGTTGATGATATTGTTCGGCCCATCGAAACCGTAGTTTGGCGTATCCGGCAGCACGCGGCCGTCAATCTGATGGCCGACCGTTCTGGCGCCTGAGACCGACTGCGTTTCGATAGGTCTTGTCAGCACATACCAGTGGTCCGGTGCCGGGGCACGGTAGCCGAAACCCGGCTCAAACCCGAGGAGATCGAATGGTGCCGCAAAATCGCTGGTGTGGACCGGCAGCTTCTCCACCTCGACATCGGTCTTGGTGAAGGAAAACTCTTGGTAAGCTTCCCGAGCCCGAGCATTCTCGACGCTGATATGGAAGAAGCCGATAAAATGGCTGATCTCTTCGGTGAATTTGTCCATCATCGTCAAGGCCGTAACTCCTTGTTCCTGAGATGCCGCCATGACTGCGTGTCATGAGGCACAAACGAGCTGCGCAGGAAGCCTGCGCAGCCCCGTGACGTTTGTTCTGTGGATGAATGCGATCCCGGTTTAGACCCCGTCGTCGTCCTCGCCCACAACCGTGCTGGTCAGGTTGCCGCCGACGACTGTCATGTCGATGGCATTCTGCTGCAGGTTGGCACCCATCACGATTTCCTGGTTGAAGGCACTGGTGTCGATGCCAGCGTCCGCGCTCGCGGAACTGGTGCCGGTGACATAGCCGTCATCGCCATTGTCCGATCCCCACGAGCCGCCATTGCCTGCGCCACCATAACCGGTTGTCGCAGTGCCGCCTGCACCACCGAGGGCGCCATCGCCGCCGAGAGCCCAACCGCCGACTGCACCGCCCCCGGTGCCGGCTGTCCAGGCACCGCTGAGAGCGCCACCACCATCACCACCTTCAGCCCAGGCATCCCCGCCCCAAGCTTCACCGCTGGTCGCACTGCCAGAGGTCCCGCCGCCGCCGTTGCCGGCTGCACCGGCACCGCCGTCACCGCCGACACCCAGGCCTGCACCGGTACCGGCACCAAGGCCAAGGCCCAGTCCACCGGCATCGCCGCCATTGCCACCATTGCCGGAATCGGTTGCTGCACCGCTGCCACCACCGGCACCACCGGCGCCACCGCCGTTCCCGGCACCTCCGGCATTGCTGCCACCAGTACCGCTACCGCCGGCATTGCCGCCTTCATTGTCGATGAGGATCGGATTGATCAGGCCCAGGGAAATACCGAGGCCGTTGCCGCCATCGCCGCCTGTGGATTCGCTATCGCCAGCGTCTTCAGCATCGCCACCTTCGGCATCACCGCCAGAGCCGCCTTCGCCACCATCGCCGGTGCTGTTGCTGCCGCCTGCGCCTTCACCTGCCAGGGCCAGACCGGCACCCAGACCAAGACCGAGGCCGAGACCGACACCAACGCCTGCCGCGCCGTTGCCGCCCTGACCGCCAAGACCGATGCCACCGAGTGCAGCACCTGAGTCAGCACTGCCGGAATCGCCTTCGCCGCCGTCGGCATCGCCGCCGTCGCCATCGCCGCCGTCAGCTTCGCTGGCTGCCAAGCCGCCAAAACCGGTGCCGCCGAGGGCGCCGCCGCCGAAAGCAAGGCCGCCATTGCCGCCATCGCCGCCGTCTGCGTCCGCATTGCCGCCGCCGTTTCCGCCTTCGCCGCCGCCATTGATGCCTTCTTCAGCCTTGGCGAATCCGCCCTTGGCTTCGGCGTTAACCGTGAAGGCGGCCTCATTCTTGACTTCGGCGCTCTCCAGTTTGTCATTGTCCTGGAGATTGGCGATCTGGTTGAAGACATTGCCGACGTCATTTCCCTCGCCGTCGAGGGCATCATTCATGATGTCCTTGAACTGGACATTGAACAGGCCTTCGACTGAGGAGCCTTTGGAAACGTCGATATCGGCGAAATCATCGTCGCTGGGCACGTAGCCTTCGAGCCCGGCATCAACGGTCACGCCAACCGTAACGGTCGTGGTGCTGATGTTTTCATTGAGGTTGAGATTGGCATTCAGGTTACCGTTCAGGTTACCATTGCCATTCAGGTTGCCATTGCCATTGCCGTTGAGGTTTTCGGAGTCACTGGACTGGTACTGACCTTGCCCCTGTCCTTGACCTTGGCCCTGTCCCTGCGCTTGGGCCTCGAACTGGGCTTGCGCTTCAAGTTGGGCCTGCGCCTGGGCTTCGGATTGTTCCTGATCCTGACTGTTGTCGTCGTCATGATCGTAATAGTTATTCTTGGACTTACCCATAGTCGTATCCTCCGTCATCGGATTCCGCGACTGTTTGACCGTTATTCATCTTCTATACGGTCTTCACATGCGAATTCCGGATTGATCTGCGGTTGAAAGACATTTGCCTCACGAGGCCACTTTCACTGTCGCCACTGCGACGATTGTCGATGCTGATGAAGTGCTCCTCCTGAATGCGGTTATGAGGTGTCGATCTCTGTTCAGGCAGTCTCTCGGAGAATCATGCCCAACGCGAACAACCAGATCGTCGCCTCAAATCAAGTCTGTGCTTGTTGGCGCCAGAAGATAAGCTGATACATGGAGCTAGTAATGTGCAGTGCAGCAATCTGTGGCGGAGGTCTAGACAGTCAGTACAATCGACCGTTGCTGACGTGCTACGTATCAATGCGAGCGTAACCCGACGAGTGGTTCGTAATGAAACAGATTAGAACTGAACTCTGCTTAGGGTTGAGTATTTTGACGGACACCCGCATAAAAAAGGCTCGTTTATGGAGAAAGTGCGCTGCATGGAATATGCCGTGCCACTCTGGCATTTGGCCGCAGACTAGGATCAAAAGGGGTAGTCAACCGCCAATATCCCCCTCGTTTTGTGTAGATGATCTAGACTTGTACTTGTCGCCGCGCGCTTAAATGCGCTTCGTTTGCAATGAGCTGCGATATTGTTGTCGCTCATGATGTCTAGTGGCGCGCCCATTAGATCGTTCGGACTATTCCCAACCGATGCCGTTTGGTTTACCGTTTTCTAAAGGAACGGAGATGGCGACGGGTGGCGCACTCTGTGATTGTATTTTCGGGGAGGCATGCTGCATGAAACAACTTGCGCCTCACGTCGGAAGCGGTGGCGCGGATTTGGCGGCCTCTCTGGAGGCAATGCCAAATCTTCGAACACTTCTGTATGTTGGTCCGCCGGATGTTATCTCGGGGGCGATGGCTGCTGCCATTCAACGAGAGTTTCCTTTCATCCGGGTTTCGCACAGTGTCAGCATGTTGTCGGCTTTGGGTGAGTTCGATATTCCGCTGCGGCTTGTGCTTGTCGATTTGCTCCATGCGCACGAGCTGAGTGATTGTGCCGGCGAACTGCTCGCCCAACATCCCTCCGCCGCCATTGCCATTGTTACGGACAGTGATCTGCGCGGCAGCGTTGAGCGCTTTCATCTGGTCGATACCAGCCATGTCAAGGGAGTCTTGCCCCTCAATGTCAGTCTCGATGTTCTGCTTTCGATGCTGCGGATCATCCTGAGGGGAGGGACATATTTCCCGTCGATCGCCTATCGAAATCAAGACAGTATCAGTTGGCGAAACGAGGGACACAGCCCATACGACGAGGCGAAACCACACCCTGTGCAAGAAATCCAAGGCAAGATCATGCACCAGTTGACCAAACGTGAAAACGAGATCCTGGCTAGGATAGCCTTGGGCAACCAGAACAAGATCATCGCGGCTGCACTCGGTTTGTCCGAACACACGGTCAAGATCCATATCCACAACATCATCACCAAGCTCGGCGTCCACAATCGAACCGAAGCGGTCGCGCTTTATTTCGAACACAGGGACAGGGAGGGTGGCGGATCAGGCTCCGGCGACCTCCACAGGCCGGGCAGCAATCCGGTCTCTGGCGGCGATGCGTAGATTTCAGGATGTACTGCTGCTGATCGGGCAGTTGAACTACACTTGGACCAATACCGAAAGTCTCTTGATCCATATGATCGCCGGCCTTGCCCAGTCGGACAAAGAGACGGCTATCGTCATCTTTCTGACGCTGAATACGCCACGTGCGCGCATCGATCTCGTCGAGCGCCTGGCGAAGATGCAGAAGACACCGGCGGATTGTCGCGCCGATGTGCTGGATTCAACCAGACGCTTGTCGGAGGAAGCCAAACTTCGCAACAAATACAACCATTGCATTTACTCGTTCGACCCCGACAGCGGCCGCGGATTAACCCAATCCATGCGTATTTTCGAAGGCCGGGACGACATCAAATACGGCAAGATCGAGGAGCTCGATGATCAGGAGATCGAGCGGATCCGCGAGAGCATCCGCTCCCTGATCAGGATCAACCAGTCGTTCTGGAGCATCACCGAGAAATATGGTTTTCCCAAATAGTCGTTGCTCGATCTGACCTGCTGCGGATCACTGGCCTATAGAGCCCGGCCGAACCCCTTCCATATTTGACGATTGGCTGTGTGTGACTGCGTCGCCCATTGTTTTTGCCGCATATTGGCGCAAACACTGGTCGCGAATCGAAACGGAGATCGTGATTGATGTCGGTGGACACGGAAAAGACGCTGTTCGGCAAGGCTGTGCATGAACTGAACCCGGCGGAGAAAAAGGTGCTGCGCCACGCGCGCGAACAACGCACCCTGTCGACTGATGCAGGTGAGGACTTTCTGGCGGTGTCCACCACGGGCCAGCGTCTGGCCGATGCGATCGCCCGTATCGGCGGCTCGTGGAACTTCATCATCGGCTTTCTTTTGTTTCTGGTGGCGTGGGTCATCCTCAACACCGTCGTTCTGGCGACAGAATCGCTGGATCCCTATCCCTTCATCTTCCTCAACCTGATTCTCTCGATGCTTGCCGCTATCCAGGCGCCGATCATCATGATGAGCCAGAACCGCCAGGCGGAGCGCGACCGCTTCATGGCCGCCAAGGACTATGAGATCAATCTGAAGGCGGAGATCGAGGTGCTCGGCCTGCACCGCAAGATCGATCTGCATGTGTTGAAGGAGCTGCAGGAGACCCGGCAAGAGATTGCAGAGCTGAAGGCGAGCATCGATGCCCTTTCGCTGCCCCGTCATAAGCACTAGGTAAGGCGGATGTTGATAGCAGGAGAGGTCGATATGGAGACGGAACATCAGGCGCCGAGGTCGATCGATCATCTTGTCCTGCCGGTGGGATCGCTGGATGTCGCAAGAGCGCGTCTGTCGGCGCTCGGCTTCATTGTCGCCGCTGACGCTATCCATCCGTTCGGAACCGAAAACGCCTGCGTGTTTTTCGCCGATGAGACCTATCTGGAGCCTTTGGCCGTTGCCAGTCGTGAGGACTGCGAGGCCGCGGCCAAAGCCGGCAATGTCTTTGTGGCGCGGGATCAGGCGTTCCGGTTCCGGAAGGGCGAGGGCCTGTCTGCCATCGTCGTCAAATCAGACGATGCTTTCGCCGACGATAGTCGTTTTCGAACGCAAGGGTTCGGCGCCGGCGACATGTTGGAATTCGCCCGGTTGATGCGCTTTCCCGATGGCCGCGAGATCAACGCCGCCTTCAAGCTTGCTTTTGCCGCCGACTTGCGCGGTCCGGATTTCTTTCTGTTTGCCTGTCAGCGGATCAATGCCCTGCCGAGGGATCGGGGCGCGTTGCTGGTGCATGACAATGGCGTCGTCGGCATTTCGCGCGTTGTTCTGGTCGAGGACAATCCCAGCGATTTCCAGTATCTGCTCGAACTCGGTCTCGGCCAGAGAGATGTCACAGCGCATTCGTTCGGTATCTCGCTTGTCGCCGCAAATGCTACCGTTGATGCGCTGACGCCGGAAGGGTTCACAGCGCATTTCGGTGGTGTCTCGAGCCGCAAAGGCCGAGGCCTTGAAGGCGCAGCCGTCGTGTTTCACTGCCGCGATATCGGCGTGACAGAAGCCTGTCTCGCTGGTAATGCCATCGCCTATCAGAAACTGGGCGCGCGCCTGATCGTGGCGCCGGCCCCAGGCCAAGGCGTTCTATTCGTTTTCGAGGAGCAAGCATGAGCAATCCGACCAATTCCGAAGTCACCGTCGGCGAAGGTGCCGGAAAGGCTGTATTCTCGCAAACGGGCCGCTTTGCCCTGATCGCCGGCCCGTGCCAGATGGAAAGCCGCGACCATGCGTTCATGATCGCCGGAAAGCTTGTCGAGCTTTGCCGCGAACTCGGCCTCGGTCTTGTCTATAAATCATCCTTCGACAAGGCGAACCGCACGTCGCTTTCGGCCGAGCGCGGTATCGGCCTCGAGACGGCGATGGAGGTCTTTGCGGACATCAAGAAGGAATACGGCATCCCGGTCCTCACCGATATCCATACCGAGGAACAGTGCGCTGCCGTCGCGCCGACCGTCGATGTGCTCCAGATCCCGGCCTTTCTCTGCCGCCAGACCGACCTTCTCGTGGCTGCCGCCAAGACCGGTCGCGTGGTCAATGTGAAGAAGGGCCAGTTCTTGGCGCCGTGGGACATGAAGAATGTTCTGAACAAGCTCAATGCCAGCGGCAACCCGAATGTGCTGCTCTGCGAGCGCGGCGCGTCCTTCGGTTACAATACGCTGGTCTCCGACATGCGGTCGCTGCCGATCATGGCGTCTATGGGTGCACCGGTCGTGTTCGATGCCACGCATTCCGTGCAGCAGCCGGGCGGGCAGGGCGGTTCCTCCGGCGGTCAGCGCGAATTCGTCGAAACGCTGGCCCGCGCGGCAGTGGCCGTTGGCGTCGGTGGCCTTTTCATCGAGACCCACCAGGATCCCGACAATGCGCCGTCCGACGGGCCGAATATGGTTCGCATCGGCGATATGCGCCGTCTGCTGGAAAAGCTGATTGCCTTTGACGATATCGCCAAGGCCGCTTGAATTCCATTCAATCGATTGATGGGCCTCGGGTGTCTATTCAATTCTTTTAAATCGATTAGGTTTTCGGAATTGTCGGCCCGAGCCTGTCATTGTAATTTCTGGATCATAGGCTAAGAGAGGAAGACTCACAGGCTGGGCCGGGCGCAACTGACGCTCGAGCATCTGCCCCGGAGCCTTGTCCTTTCATTCTATAGGGAGCGAACATGACCGCCATTACCGACATCATCGGCCGCGAGATTCTCGACAGCCGTGGCAACCCGACCGTTGAGGTCGACGTCTATCTCGAAGACGGCAGCATGGGTCGTGCGGCCGTTCCGTCGGGCGCTTCGACCGGCGCGCACGAAGCCGTCGAGCTGCGTGACGGCGGCAAGCGTTATCTCGGCAAGGGCGTCGAGAAGGCTGTCGAAGCCGTCAACGGCGAAATCTATGACGCCATCGGCGGCCATGATGCCGAGAACCAGATCCAGATCGACAATCTGATGATCGAACTCGACGGCACGGCCAACAAGTCGCGCCTCGGTGCCAACGCTATCCTCGGCGTTTCGCTCGCCGTCGCCAAGGCTGCGGCCCAGGCATCCGGCCTGCCGCTCTATCGCTACATCGGTGGACCGAACGCGCATGTCCTGCCGGTTCCGATGATGAACATCATCAACGGCGGTGCTCATGCCGACAATCCGATCGATTTCCAGGAATTCATGATCGTTCCGGTTGGCGCAGAAACCATCCGCGATGCAGTTCGCATGGGTTCGGAAGTGTTCCACACGCTGAAGAAGCAGCTCGCAGCCGATGGTCACAACACCAACGTTGGCGATGAAGGCGGCTTCGCTCCGGGTCTGGCCTCCGCGCCGGCTGCCCTCGACTTCATCATGAAGTCGATCGAAAAGGCCGGCTATCGTCCGGGCGAGGACATGCATATCGCCCTCGACTGCGCCTCGACCGAATTTTTCAAGGACGGCAAGTACGTTCTCGAAGGCGAAGGCCGCACGCTCGAGCCGGAAGCCATGGCCGACTACCTGGCCGAACTCGCCGGCAAGTACCCGATCTTCTCGATCGAGGACGGCATGGCGGAAGACGACTGGGAAGGCTGGAAGTCCCTGACCGACAAGATCGGCGCCAAGGTCCAGCTCGTCGGCGACGATCTCTTCGTCACCAATTCTTCGCGCCTGCGCGACGGCATCAAGATGGGCGTTGCCAACTCCATCCTGGTCAAGGTCAACCAGATCGGCTCGCTGTCGGAAACGCTGGATGCCGTCTCTACCGCAAACCGCGCCGCCTACACGGCCGTCATGTCGCACCGTTCGGGTGAAACCGAAGACTCCACGATCGCCGATCTCGCGGTTGCCACCAACTGCGGTCAGATCAAGACCGGCTCCCTTGCCCGCTCGGATCGTACCGCAAAGTACAACCAGCTGATCCGGATCGAGGAAGCGCTTGGCCCGCAGGCCCGCTACGCAGGCACGTCCATCCTGCGCGGCTGATGCCGCTTTCGATACCCATCGAAGAACCTGCGCCATACCCGTGGCGCAGGTTTTTTATTGCTTGCCAATCGCGGTCAATGATCGGTTAAGACATCAGCGCTAACTTGGCGAAAAGTTTTGCGTATCAGGGCGTTGTCGGCATGTGGACCAGGCATCATAAAAAGAAGAAATTCGGTCGTCTCATTCTCCCTGCCGTGACCATCGCATTCCTCTCCTACTTCGGTTATCATTCCCTCCATGGTGATTATGGTCTGCGCGCAGCGCAAGAGTTCGAGCGACAGCGCCTGGCGCGCAGTTCGGAGCTTGCTGTTCTTGTTGCCCAGCGTACGAGCCTTGAGAAGGAAGTCGGTCTGTTGAGCGATGGTTCGCTGGATGAGGACATCATCGACGAGAAGGCGCGCTATCAGCTGAATATGTCGCGCCCGGATGAAATTGTCATCTTCAATACCTATTTCTAATTAACTGAAATCAAGTTAATCAAAAATTTGCAAGAAAATACAATGGCTTGCGCGGAATGCAAGCTATGCATTTCTAGCATTGCCGTCACGCCTTTTCTTGCATATCCTGCCTCCAACGATAGAGCATGCATAACCCATGGGAGGGATGAATGGCGCCGCGAAAATCCGCGACTGCTTCTAGCCGGAAAACGACTGCAAAAGTTGCCGGCAAGGAATTCACCGGAAAAAATATGCCTGAATTTGGTGCGGACGAAGAGCTTCACGCGTATCGTGAAATGCTTCTCATCCGCCGCTTCGAAGAAAAGGCTGGCCAGCTTTACGGCATGGGCTTCATCGGCGGTTTCTGTCACCTCTACATCGGCCAGGAAGCCGTCGTGGTGGGCATGCAGATGGCGCAGAAGGAAGGTGATCAGGTCATCACCGCCTATCGCGACCATGGTCACATGCTGGCGGCTGGTCTCAGTGCCCGTGGTGTCATGGCCGAATTGACCGGTCGCCGCAGCGGCCTGTCGAAGGGCAAGGGCGGCTCCATGCACATGTTCTCGAAAGAGAAGCATTTTTACGGTGGTCACGGCATCGTTGGCGCCCAGGTTTCGCTCGGTACCGGTCTTGCCTTCGCCAACAAGTATCGCGGCAATGACAATGTATCCGTTGCCTATTTCGGCGATGGCGCTGCCAACCAGGGCCAGGTCTACGAGAGCTTCAATATGGCTGCTCTCTGGAAGCTGCCGATCATCTATATCGTCGAGAACAACCGTTACGCCATGGGCACATCGACCGCCCGTGCGACGGCGCAGTCGAACTACTCGCTGCGCGGTTCCGGCTTCGGCATTCCTGGCGTCCAGGTCGATGGCATGGACGTGCGCGCCGTCAAGGCCGCTGCCGACGATGCGCTTGAACATTGCCGTTCCGGCAAGGGTCCGATCATCCTCGAAATGTTGACCTATCGCTACCGTGGTCACTCGATGTCCGACCCGGCGAAGTATCGTTCCAAGGAAGAAGTGCAGAAGATGCGCTCGGAGCAGGATCCGATCGAGCAGGTGAAGGCTCGCCTTCTCGAGAAAGGCTGGGCCACAGAGGATCAGTTGAAGGGCATCGACAAGGATGTTCGCGATATCGTCGCCGACAGTGCCGATTTCGCCCAGGCCGATCCGGAGCCGGATGTATCCGAGCTCTACACCGACATTCTTCTGTAATCGGGGAGGGAACCCATGCCGATCGAAATTTTGATGCCCGCCCTTTCTCCGACGATGGAAGAAGGCACGCTTTCCAAGTGGATCAAGCAGGAAGGCGACAGCGTTAAGTCTGGCGACGTGATCGCTGAAATCGAAACCGACAAGGCGACCATGGAAGTGGAAGCCGTTGACGAAGGTATTCTCGGCAAGCAGATGGTTGCTGCCGGTACCGAGAACGTCAAGGTCAACGCGGTGATCGCGATCCTGTTGCAGGATGGCGAAAGTGCCGACGCCGCACCAGCACCGAAGGCTGCTGTTGCCGAGGCGGCACCTGCCGCAGAAGCGCCGGCTCCGGCCGCATCATCTGCGCCTGTTCCGGCTGCCCCGGTTTCGCAGGTTGCCGCCGATCCGGATATTCCGGCCGGCACCGAAATGGTGACGATGACGGTGCGTGAAGCGCTGCGCGAAGCCATGGCCGAAGAAATGCGCGCCAATCCTGACGTCTTCATCATGGGTGAGGAAGTCGCCGAATATCAGGGCGCCTACAAGATCACCCAGGGCTTGCTCGCCGAATTCGGCGCCAAGCGCGTCGTCGACACCCCGATCACAGAGCACGGCTTTGCCGGCGTCGGCGTCGGTGCGGCGATGACTGGCCTGCGTCCGATCGTCGAGTTCATGACCTTCAACTTCGCCATGCAGGCGATCGACCAGATCATCAACTCGGCTGCCAAGACGCTCTATATGTCCGGCGGCCAGATGGGTGCGCCGATCGTCTTCCGCGGCCCCAATGGTGCGGCTGCCCGCGTCGGCGCCCAGCACAGCCAGGACTATGCGGCCTGGTACAGCCAGATCCCGGGCCTCAAGGTCATCATGCCTTATACGGCGGCTGACGCTAAGGGCTTGCTCAAGGCTGCCATCCGCGATCCGAACCCGATCATCTTCCTCGAGAACGAAATCCTTTACGGTCACTCGTTCGAAGTGCCGAAGATGGATGATTTCGTCCTGCCGATCGGCAAAGCACGCATCCACAAGACCGGCAAGGACGTCACTATCGTTTCCTTCGGTATCGGCATGACCTACGCCACCAAGGCGGTTGCCGAGCTGGAGAAGGAAGGCATCGACGTCGAACTGATCGACCTGCGCACCATCCGTCCGATGGATCTTCCGACCGTGATCGAATCGGTGAAGAAGACCGGCCGTCTGGTCACTGTCGAGGAAGGTTATCCGCAGGGCTCCGTAGGCACCGAAATCGCCACCCGCGTCATGCAGCAGGCCTTCGACTATCTCGATGCGCCGATCCTGACGATCGCCGGCAAGGACGTGCCGATGCCTTACGCCGCCAATCTCGAAAAGCTCGCTCTGCCGAATGTCGGCGAAGTGGTTCAGGCCGTCAAAACCGTCTGCTACAAGTAAGGGGAGGCTAGGGTCATGCCGATCAATATCACCATGCCGGCGCTCTCTCCGACGATGGAAGAGGGCAATCTGGCCAAGTGGCTGGTCAAGGAAGGCGACACCGTCAAGTCCGGCGATGTCATCGCCGAGATCGAGACCGACAAGGCAACCATGGAAGTGGAAGCCGTCGATGAAGGCGTTGTTGCCAAGCTGGTCGTTCCGGCCGGCACCGAGGCCGTCAAGGTCAATGCCGTGATAGCCATCCTCGCCGTCGACGGTGAGGATGTTGCGGCCGCTGCAAGCGGCGGTGGTTCCGCCGCGCCGGCCAAGGCTGAAGCACCTCCTGCCGCTCCTGCACCGGCCGCCACTCCGGCTGCTGCCGCGGCACCGGCACCCGTTGCGGCTCCCGCACCTGCTGTGGCCCAGTCCGGCGCCCGGGTCTTTGCATCGCCGCTGGCGCGTCGCCTCGCAAAGGAAGCCGGGCTCGATCTGTCGGCTGTTGCCGGTTCCGGTCCGAAGGGCCGGGTCGTCAAAAGCGACGTCGAAAAGGTCGTCACCACCGGCGGCGCGAAAGCGGCACCTGCTGCTGCCACACCGTCTGCTGCTCCGGCCCCCGTTCTTGCAAAGGGTGCATCCGACGAGGCCGTTCTGAAGAACTTTGCCGAAGGTTCCTACGAGCTCGTGCCGCATGACGGCATGCGCAAGATCATTGCCAAGCGTCTGGTTGAATCCAAGCAGACGGTGCCGCATTTCTACGTCTCCGTCGATTGCGAACTCGATGCGCTTCTGGCGCTGCGTGCCCAGCTCAACGATGCCGCTCCGCGCAAGGACAGCGCCCCGGCTTACAAGCTCTCGGTCAACGACATGGTCATCAAGGCCTTGGCGCTTGCTCTGCGCGACGTGCCGGATGCCAATGTCTCCTGGACCGAAAGCGCCATGGTCAAGCACAAGCACGCCGATGTCGGCGTTGCAGTGTCGATCCCGGGTGGCCTGATCACGCCGATCGTCCGCAGCGCAGAGCTGAAGTCGCTTTCGGCGATCTCCAACGAGATGAAGGACCTCGGCAAGCGCGCCAAGGATCGCAAGCTGAAGCCGGAAGAATTCCAGGGCGGCACGACGGCCGTGTCCAACATGGGCATGATGGGCGTGAAAAGTTTCTCCGCTGTCATCAACCCGCCGCATGCCACTATCCTGGCAGTCGGCGCGGGCGAGGAGCGGGTCGTGGTCAAGAACGGTGAGATGAAGATCGCCAATGTCATGACCGTGACGCTGTCGACCGACCATCGCTGCGTCGATGGCGCGCTCGGTGCCGAACTGCTCGGCGCCTTCAAGCGCTACATCGAGAACCCGATGGGCATGCTGGTGTGACAAGGGAGCGGGTGCATGAAATCCGTTCTCTGCTACGGCGATAGCCTGACCTGGGGATACGATCCGGTCAATCCGGGTCGTCATGCCTATGAGGACCGCTGGACGAGTGTGCTTCAGAAGGCGCTCGGCCACGGTGTCAGAGTGATCGCCGAAGGCCTGAACGGCCGCACCACCGCCTATGACGACCATCTCGCCGATTGCGAGCGCAATGGCGTCAAGCTGCTGCCGAGCATCCTCGAAACCCACAAGCCGCTGGATCTGGTGATCCTGCTGCTCGGCACCAACGACATGAAGCGTGGCATTGGTGGTTCAGCGATTGCCGCCACCAAGGGCATCGATCGCCTGGTCAAGCAGATCCGCCATCATGACTGGGGTTTCGGCTATGATGGACCCGACATCCTGCTCGTCTCGCCGCCGCCGATTTGCCATACGGCCAATGTGCATTTCGCCGCCATGTTCAAGGGTGGACTGGAGGAATCGCAGATGCTTGCAAGCCTCTACCGCGATCTCGCGGACGAGGCGGGTTGCGGTTTCTTCGATGCCGGATCTGTGGCGAAAACATCGCCGCTGGATGGCATCCATCTCGATGCGGAAAATACCCGTGCGATCGGTCGCGGGCTTGAACCGATCGCTCGTATGATGCTCGGGATATAGACTGGACTATGCCAAAGGGTGCCGGATCGACAAAGGCCGGCACCGTTGATCAAAATCAAGGAGTGATTGTGCGCCGTGCTTAGGGTGTTGCCGTAGACCTTAGAAGAGGAGACGGGAACATGTCGAACACACCGCACGAACTGGCGGCGGAATTTCCGGAACACGTCGGGCTGATGCGTCATCTGAAGGAAACGGATGGACATTTTGCCAGGTTGTTCGAGACCTATCATCAGGTCAACGGGACCATCCATCGCGCCGAGACCAATATCGAGCCTGCTGACGACTTCCGGATAGTCGAACTTCGCAAGAAGCGGATGCAGCTCAAGGATGAAATCTACGGGATGCTGGTTCGTCACGAACCGGAAGCCGAAAAACCCGCCACATAAGACGGGGTATGCTTCCAGTCCCGCTTGAACCTTCGGTGCCAATGTAACCGGAGGCTCTGATAACCAAGGAGTGGAAGCACCCATGTCGAATGCTTATGACGTCATCATTATCGGTTCCGGCCCAGGTGGCTACATTGCTGCGATCCGTGCCGCACAGCTCGGCATGAAGGTCGCAGTGGTCGAGCGCGAGCACCTGGCCGGCATCTGCTCGAACTGGGGCTGCATCCCGACCAAGGCTTTGCTGCGTTCGGCTGACGTCCTGCACGCCGCCCAGCATGCCAAGAGCTTCGGCCTGACGCTGGAAGGCTCGATCAAGCCGGACCTGAAGGCGATCGTTGCCCGCTCGCGCGGCATTGCCGAGCGCATGAATGCCGGCGTCGGCTTCCTGTTCAAGAAGAACAAGGTCGATATCATCTGGGGCGAGGCCAAGCTGACCAAGCCGGGCGAGGTTGTCGTGTCCAAGACCGCAAAGCCGATCGTCCAGCCGCAGGCGCCGCTCCCGAAGAATACGCTGGCCGAAGGCACCTATACCGCCAAGCACATCGTCATTGCCACCGGCGCACGTCCGCGCGCGCTGCCCGGCATCGAACCCGACGGCAAGCTGATCTGGACCTATTTCGATGCAATGAAGCCGGAAGCCATGCCGAAGTCGCTGCTGGTCATGGGCTCGGGCGCGATCGGCATCGAATTCGCCTCCTTCTACCGCACCATGGGCGTGGATGTGACCGTCGTCGAACTGATGAGCCAGGTCATGCCGGTGGAAGACATCGAGATCTCGAATTTCGCCAAGAAGCAGTTCGACAAGCAGGGCATGAAGATCATCCTCGACGCGAAGGTGTCCAAGGTCGAGAAGGGTGCCGACAGCATCACCGCGCATGTCGAGAAAAAGGACGGTTCGGTCGAGAAGATCACCGCTGACCGGATGATTTCGGCGGTTGGCGTTCAGGGCAATATCGAAAACCTCGGCCTTGAAACCCTGGGCATCAAGACCGATCGCGGTTGCATCGTCATCGACGGCTACGGCAAGACCAACGTGCCCGGCGTCTACGCGATCGGCGACGTTGCCGGCCCTCCGATGCTCGCCCACAAGGCCGAGCATGAAGCCGTGATCTGCATCGAGAAGATCGCCGGCCTGCCGAACGTGCATCCGATGGACAAGCTGAAGATCCCGGGCTGCACCTATTGCAACCCGCAGGTCGCCTCTGTCGGTATGACGGAATCCAAAGCCAAGGCCGAGGGCCGCGACATCCGCGTCGGCCGCTTCCCCTTTGCCGGCAACGGCAAGGCGATCGCGCTCGGCGAGGACCAGGGCCTGGTCAAGACGATCTTTGACAAGAAGACCGGCGAATTGCTCGGAGCGCACATGGTCGGCGCCGAAGTCACCGAACTGATCCAGGGCTTCGTCGTCGCCATGAACCTCGAGACCACCGAGGAAGAACTGATGCACACGATCTTCCCGCATCCGACCATTTCGGAGACGATGAAGGAAAGCGTGCTCGACGCTTACGGCAAGGTTCTCAACGCCTGAGGCGCGCAACCGCTTAGCTGTTGTGACACGGGGTTTCGCCGCCTATATAGACGGCGAATTATAGATAGAGGAGTGGATGATGGGTTTTGAAATTGGCTGGTTCCTGACGATCATCGTCGGCGGTTTGGCCGGCTGGCTGGCTGGCAAGCTCATGGACATGCGCTTCGGCATCTTCATGAACATCATCATCGGCATCGTCGGCGCAGCCGTGGCTGCCGCGATCTTCCGCCGCCTCGGCATCTTCGTCGAGGGCGACTGGCTCGGTTATCTGATCACCAGTTTCGTCGGCGCAAGCCTGCTTCTCTTCATCGCCAAGCTTGTGCGGCGCTAATTTCTCTACCGCCGCCACGTTTCGCGGCCAGGACAGGTTACCACCATGGTCACTATCCTCGACAGGACCAATCTCGCCGACGAAAAGCGCGTGCGCCATCCGGAAAAAGCCCATCGGCCGGACACGGAAGTCATGCGCAAACCGGAATGGATCCGCGTCAAGGCTCCGACATCAAAGGGCTACCACGAAACCCGTGACCTGGTGCGCAGCCACAAGCTCGTGACCGTCTGCGAGGAAGCCGGCTGCCCGAACATCGGCGAGTGCTGGGAAAAGAAGCACGCGACCTTCATGATCATGGGCGAGATCTGTACCCGCGCCTGTGCATTCTGCAATGTCGCGACCGGCAAGCCGAATGCGCTCGACATGGCCGAGCCCGAAAACGTGGCGAAAGCCGTCAAGCAGATGGGTCTGTCCCATGTCGTCATCACCTCGGTGGATCGTGACGATCTGGATGACGGTGGCGCGGAACATTTCGAAAAGGTGATCTGGGCGATCCGTGCTGCTTCGCCCGAAACGACGATCGAGATCCTGACGCCAGACTTCCTGAAGAAGCCGGGCGCGCTGGAACGCGTCGTTGCCGCCAAGCCCGATGTCTTCAATCACAACATGGAAACCGTTCCGGGCAACTATCTGACCGTTCGTCCCGGAGCCCGCTATTTCCACTCCGTGCGTCTGCTGCAGCGGGTCAAGGAACTCGACCCGACGATGTTCACCAAGTCGGGCATCATGGTCGGCCTCGGTGAGGAGCGCAACGAAGTGCTGCAACTGATGGACGACCTGCGCACGGCCGATGTCGATTTTCTCACCATCGGCCAGTATCTGCAGCCGACCCGTAAGCACCACAAGGTGATGAGCTTCGTCACGCCGGACGAATTCAAGTCCTACGAGACCGTGGCCTATGCCAAGGGCTTCCTGATGGTATCGTCGAGCCCGCTGACCCGTTCCTCGCACCACGCCGGCGACGACTTCGCCCGCCTCAAGGCCAATCGCGAAAAGGCACAGGCGGCGCGGGGCTGATCAGTCGCGTCTTGCCTGCCAATCTTCGTGGCCATGGCATATGCGGATCACGAGAATGTCGTGATCCGCCAGATCCTGATAAATGATCAAATGCGCACCGAAGGGGTGACCGCGGACTGGTGGCGTGATTTCCAGCCGTTGTCTCGCGAGTTTTGGATTGCCTGCCAGCAGTTCCAGTGTCCGCTCCAAGTTTATATGATAGGCTTCAGCCTGTCGCTCCCCGAAACGCATCTCACCCGACCGATAGATCTGCCGGATATCCTCGGCTGCTTTGCGGGTGAGGCGATAGCCTCAAGCGCTGCGGAGCCTTTCGCTCTTCAGGGAGGAGAGGATGTCGGGCATGCTTTCGTCAGTGACGCCACTCGCCAACCCGTCATCGACAAGACTTTGAAACTCTGCAACCGCTGTGGCCCGCACCTGATCCCTGCGGATCAGGTCGCGAAGGTATTTCTCCGCATCCGTGTAGAGGCCGTTTTCGGCCTGAGCCTCCACCCAGTCTTTCAATGCAGCGGGCAATGCGACGGTGAGTTTCGCCATGTTCAATCTCCTTGTATTGGGTATGGCACCGTGAGTCCGGCTGTGTCAAAAAGCCCGTATAAGATTGACGCGCGGGGAGTTTGGCATGCCGCACTATATCTCGGCTGATGCAAGAGCCGCCGACCTCCTGAAAGCAGCAGGCCGCATTATGGTCATCGGCTGCTCGGGTGGCGGCAAGAGCACATTATCGCAAAAACTCTGCAACCATCTTGATGTGCCCTACCTTTCGATGGACCGTGAGTTCTTCTGGCTGCCCGGTTGGGTCAAGCGCGCCAAGCCGGAGGAGCGCGGATTGATTTCCGAGGCTGTCGCCCGGGATAGTTGGCTGATGGATGGTTCCGGTCCGTCCACATTCGACCTACGGGTGCCGCGCACCCATCTCGTCCTCTGGGTCAAGCGGTCGCGTTGGGCATGCCTGTGGGGTGTCGCAAAGCGAGGGATCCGCTATATCGGCCGCACCCGCCCCGACATGGCACCGGGATGCGTGGAGCGCTTTCCCGGTATAGAGTTCCTGCGCTATATCTGGACCTTCGACAGGATATTCGCCCCGCGCATCGCTGGCGCACTGGACCTCTACGGTCCCGACATCCCGGTTCTTGTACTGAAAACCCGCAAAGACATGCGCCGCCTGCTTGATCTTGTCGGCGCGCCTGCTTAAGTCCGCTCCATGCCACAATTTGAAACCCGCCGCCTTGTCACGCATTCTCCCGATCGGATGTACGATCTCGTCGCCGATGTGGAGCGCTACCCGGAATTTCTGCCGCTCTGCGAAGCGCTTGTCATCCGTTCGCGCCGTGAGCGCGACGGCAAGGAACTGCTGATCGCCGACATGACTGTGGGCTACAAGGCGATCCGCGAAACGTTCACCACCCAGGTTCTGCTCAATCCGGCCGAACATATAATCGATGTCAAATACATCGAGGGGCCGTTTAAGTATCTCGACAATCGCTGGCGGTTCGAAGTGACGGGCGAGGGCGGCTGCGCGGTCAATTTTTTCATCGACTACGAGTTCAAGAACCGCATCCTCGGCGCCCTGATGGGCTCGATGTTCGATCGCGCCTTCCGCATGTTCGCCGAAGCTTTCGAGGCACGTGCCGACAAGATCTATGCCGCCGTCTGAACGACTTCCATCAACAGTTCCAGAGCGGTCTGCACGGTTGCGAGCCTGACACCGTCACGGCCGATCTCGCCATAGTGCATCTCCCGATGCAGTATGAGACCTGACCGGCTCTTGAGCGCCAGATGGACCAGCCCGACCGGCTTGTCCGCCGTTCCGCCACCGGGGCCAGCGATGCCGGTCACGGCGACGGCGACGTTGGCCTTTGAACGATAAAGCGCGCCATGCGCCATCTGCAGCGCGGTTTCGCGCGACACCGCGCCAGAAGTCGCAAGTGTTGCCGGCGTCACGCCGATCAGGTCCATCTTGGCGTCGTTCGTATAGGTGACGAAGCCGCGGTCGACCACCGCGGACGAACCGGACACATCGGTCAGTGCGCCGGCAATCAGCCCGCCGGTACAGGATTCCGCGGTCGCCACCATCCAGCCACGCGCTCGGTAGAGAGCAATGATCTGCTCGGCAAGTCTGGCGGTTTCGGCAGGAAACAGGCTCATGCCGCCTTTCCTTGAAACACCACGGTCGCCGTTGCGATGGCGGCGATGCCTTCGCGCCGCCCGACAAAGCCGATCGTCTCGTTGGTCGTTGCCTTGACCGAGCAGCGATCGAGCGAGATTCCCAGCATATCCGACAGGTTTTCGCGCATGTCCTGACGGCGCGGTCCGATCTTAGGCGCTTCGGCAATTAGCGAAATATCCACATTCATGATCGTGCCGCCGGCATCGCGGACGATTCTGACGGCATGTTCGACAAAGATGCGCGATGTTGCACCGCGCCATTGCGGATCCGACGGTGGAAAATGGTCGCCGATATCACCCGCACCGCATGTCGCGAGCAAGGCGTCCGTCAAGGCGTGCAGCGCGACATCGGCGTCGGAATGCCCCTTCAGGCGTTGATCATGCGGCAGGAAGATGCCGCACAAGGTCACGCCATCGCCGGGTTCCAGCTGGTGCACATCGTAGCCATTGCCGGTGCGCACGTCGGGAAGCGCTCCGGCCGCCAGTTTCTCGTCCGCCATGGTGATGTCCTTCTGCACGGTAAGTTTGACGTTGTCGACAAAGCCTTCAATCAGTGTCACCGGCAGTCCCGCCCATTCCGCAATCGAGGCGTCGTCGGTGAAATCGGCGTGTGCCAGTTCGGCAGCGCGGTCATGCGCATCCAGAATGGCTGAAAACGCAAAGGCCTGCGGCGTCTGGGCTGTATAGAGGCCAGCACGCGGAACGGTGTCGGTCACCAGTCCGTCCACGCCCCGCTTCACCGTGTCGGCAATCGGCATTGCCGGCAGCATGGCCGGCAATCCCCGGCTGAACCCCGCCTCGATTCTCTCGAGCAGCGCTAGATCGAGAAAAGGCCGGACGCCGTCATGGATCAGCACATGGCTGATGCCGTGCGGCTCCAGCGCCTTCAGGCCTTTCTGTACGGAGATTTGCCGTGTGGCGCCGCCCGATACGCAAAACAATGGAGCGTCGGCTGGAAGCTGCGCGCGGACAGTGTCAAACAGGGATTGATCATCGGGATGGATGACGACGACGATCGGACCAGTTTTGGGCCAATCCAGCAGGCGGCTTAGCGTGTGCCAGAGCACCGGCCGACCGCCGATCCTGCGGTATTGCTTGGGTCCTTCGACTGAAGCGCCCGCCCGTTCGCCGCGTCCGGCAGCCACGACCACGATACCGATTGTGCGCGTCAACTCTTGCTCCATCGTTCCGACTGGTCCATGACACATTTTCTTCGCACCCGTGCTCTATCGGCTCGTAATCGTCTTTTCCAGCATTTGCCCGAAATTTTGTCGATGAGCCCTCAATGCCTCTTGGCAAGCCGGGGAACTCTGTCTAAAAATAGTGCAAAGTCCACGATTGCCCGAAAGATAATCAATTGATTTCAATTGCGTTAGATACGCCTTTCAGCATCGGTTCCGTGTCCATACGCAATCGTGTGGCGCTCGCGCCGATGTCTGGCGTGACCGATCTTCCGTTTCGTCAGCTGGCCTTTCGCTTCGGCGCTGGCCTGGTGGTGACGGAGATGGTGGCGAGCCGGGAACTGGTGTTCAATGCGGCCGAAAGCTGGAGCCGCCTGAAGGGCGCTGGGCTGACGCCGCATATGGTGCAGCTTGCCGGGCGTGAAGCCCATTGGCTGGCCGAAGCCGCCAGAATCGCCGAGGCCAATGGTGCTGATATCATCGACATCAACATGGGCTGCCCGGCCAAGAAGGTGATTGGCGGCTATGCGGGCTCTGCCCTGATGCGCGAGCCTGATCACGCCCTGGCGCTGATCGAGGCGACGGTAAAAGCCGTGAAAATTCCCGTGACGGTCAAGATGCGCCTTGGCTGGGACGATAACTCGATCAATGCGCCGCAGATCGCGGCCCGTGCGCAAGCGGCCGGCGTACAGCTCATCACCATTCATGGCCGCACCCGCATGCAGTTCTATGAAGGGCGGGCCGATTGGGACGCGATTGCAGCGGTCCGTGATGCGATCACGATCCCACTGATCGCCAATGGCGATGTGGAGAGCCGCGAGGATGCGGCCGAGATCCTGCGCCGGTCCGGTGCGGATGCCGTCATGGTCGGGCGTGCCTGCCAGGGGCGGCCATGGCATGCCGGCTGGCTTGCAGGAGCCGCGGCACCTACAGCCACCGACGTGCCCGAACTGGCCGTCGAGCACTACCGGATGATGTTGTCCCACTACGGCGCCGACGTCGGCGTCCGGCATGCGCGCAAGCATCTCGGCTGGTATCTCGGCCGTCATGCGCCCGAGCTTGCATCGGAAACAAAGGCCGCGATCATGACCTCGAAGGATCCGGATTTTGTCGCGGATGCCTTGTCGGCCGCACTTTCTGCCGGGCTTGCCCCGCAATCAAGACAGGAGGCCGCATGACGGCGAATACAAGCGGCAACGGGCTGGCGATGGCGGTTTTGAACGCCATCCAGAATCCGGTGGTCATGGTCGACGCCAATGGCCATATCGCCTTTGCCAATTGGGAGGCCGAGGCGTTTTTTGGCGCAAGCGCGAGCCATCTCGCGCGGTACCGCCTCTCGACCTTCATTCCGTTCGGCAGCCCGCTCCTGTCGCTGATCGAGCAGGTGCGCGAGCGCCTGGCGCCGGTCAACGAGTACCGCGTCGACCTCAGTTCGCCGCGCCTTGGCCAGGAGAAGCTTGTCGACATCTATGTCGCGCCGGTCGTCAGTCAGCCGGGCAATGTCGTCATCGTTTTCCAGGAACGCTCGATGGCCGACAAGATCGACCGCCAGCTGACCCATCGCGCCGCCGCCCGGTCGGTGACCGGCCTTGCCTCTATGCTAGCGCATGAGATCAAGAATCCGCTGTCCGGCATTCGCGGCGCCGCCCAGCTTCTGGAAACGGCCGTCACCGACGAAGACCGTGCACTGACCCGCCTGATCTGCGACGAGACTGATCGCATCGTCTCGCTGGTCGATCGCATGGAGGTGTTTTCCGACGAGCGCCCGGTCGATCGCCAGTCGATCAACATCCACTCGGTTCTCGATCAGGTAAAGGCCGTCGCCAAGGCCGGTTTCGCCCGCAACATTCGCATCACCGAGAGCTATGACCCGTCCCTGCCGTCCGTTTTCGCCAATCGCGATCAATTGGTGCAGGTCTTCCTAAATCTGGTCAAGAACGCCTCAGAAGCGATCGGCGAACGTTCCGATGGCGAGATCCAACTGACCACGGCCTACCGCCCGGGCATCCGTCTGTCGGTTGCCGGATCGCGTGAAAAAATCTCATTGCCACTCGAGTTCTGCGTTCATGACAATGGACCGGGCGTGCCGTCCGATCTTTTGCCGCATCTCTTCGATCCGTTCATCACCACCAAGACCAATGGCTCCGGCCTCGGTCTCGCGTTGGTGGCCAAAATTATCGGCGGCCATGGCGGTATTGTCGAATGCGACAGCCAGGCCAACCGGACTACCTTCCGGGTGCTCATGCCGATGTCCAAAGAGATAGCGCTTGATGATGCGCCCTTCGCGAAATCCACAGGAATAAATTGATGACAGCCACGATCCTTGTTGCTGACGATGATGCAGCGATCCGCACGGTGTTGAACCAGGCTCTGAGCCGGGCCGGGTATGATGTGCGCATCACCTCCAATGCCGCCACCCTCTGGCGCTGGATTTCCGCAGGCGAGGGCGATCTGGTGGTGACCGATGTCATCATGCCGGATGAAAATGCCTTCGACCTTCTGCCGAGAATCAAGAAGGCGCGGCCGGACCTGCCGGTTCTGGTGATGAGCGCACAGAACACCTTCATGACCGCCATCAAGGCATCCGAGAAGGGCGCTTACGATTATCTGCCGAAGCCGTTCGATCTGACCGAACTGATTGCCATCATCGGTCGCGCGCTGGCCGAGCCGAAAAAGAAGCCGGCCCGTCTCGATGACGACATGCAGGACGGCATGCCGCTGGTCGGTCGCTCGGCGGCCATGCAGGAAATCTACCGTGTGCTCGCGCGTCTGATGCAGACCGACCTGACGTTGATGATCACTGGCGAGTCCGGCACCGGCAAGGAGCTGGTTGCCAAGGCCCTGCATGACTATGGCAAGCGCCGCAACGGCCCCTTCGTTGCGATCAACATGGCCGCCATCCCGCGCGACCTGATCGAATCGGAGCTGTTCGGCCACGAGAAGGGCGCCTTCACCGGCGCGCAGAACCGCTCGACCGGTCGTTTCGAACAAGCGGAAGGCGGTACGCTGTTCCTCGACGAAATCGGCGACATGCCGATGGATGCGCAGACCCGGCTGCTCCGCGTCCTCCAGCAGGGCGAATACACGACGGTTGGTGGTCGGACTCCAATTCGCACCGATGTCCGTATCGTCGCTGCCACCAACAAGGACCTGAAACACTCGATCAACCAGGGCCTTTTCCGCGAAGACCTCTATTACCGCCTGAATGTCGTCCCATTGCGCTTGCCGCCGCTGCGTGACCGCGCCGAGGATATCCCCGATCTGGTCCGCCACTTCATCCAGCAGGGTGAAAAGGAAGGCCTCGATTCCAAGCGTTTCGAAACTGAAGCGCTGGAGGTGATGAAGGCCTATGCCTGGCCGGGCAACGTGCGCGAACTCGAGAATGTCGTACGCCGCCTGATGGCGCTCTATCCGCAGGATGTCATCGCGCGCGAAGTGGTGGAGCAGGAACTGCGAGCCGATATTGCCGACAGTCCGATCACCAAGGCCGGTATGCCGACGGGTTCGATGACCATTTCTCAGGCCGTCGAGGAAAACATGCGGACCTATTTCGCCGGCTTCGGCGATGCCCTGCCCCCGTCAGGCCTGTATGATCGTGTGTTGACGGAAATGGAGTATCCATTAATTTTGGCGGCCCTCACGGCTACCCGTGGTAATCAGATCAAGGCGGCCGATCTTCTCGGTTTGAACCGCAATACGCTGCGCAAAAAAATCCGGGAACTGGGTGTCTCGGTCTATCGAAGCTCGCGTTCGGCTTGACAAGCCGAAAGCCCCCGTTGCAATTTCGCCACATTGCGTTGCTCAAAAGCCACGTTGCCTTTGTTCCTTGCAGTCCCGTCTGGATTGCCGGACCGGCAGTCGGCTTTTGCAAATGACAATACACCGACCTTGGGCTTGGCCCCGGTTGTCGTGAGAACGGCCCTGAACGGGTCCGGGGGAAACAGATGGTGAGCTTGAGAAAAGCGTCGGTTGCGGACGCCGATGCCGCATTGGCTCATGATCGGCGTGCATCGTTTGCGCTGCCCGGCCTTTTGGTTGCGAGCGGCGCACTGATCTGCGCCGTCTTTACGTTGCCGATCCTCCTCGGATTGACCCCGATCGAGCCGACCTCGCAGGTGCTGGTCGCGTCGGCTGCGGTCAACTCGCTTTTCATCGTCGGTCTGATGTTCCTGATCGGACGGGAAGTCACCCGCCTGTTTCGTGCCCGCAGCCGTGGTCGGGCTGCAGCCCGGCTGCATGTGCGCATCGTTGCGCTGTTTTCGATCATCGCGATTACGCCGGCGATTCTGGTCGCAATCTTTGCCTCCATCACGCTGAATGTCGGCCTGGACCGTTGGTTCTCGCTGCGTACGCAATCGATCGTCTCGTCGTCGATGAACGTGGCGCAGGCTTATATGATGGAAAATGCCAGCTATCTGCAGGGCCAGACCATTTCCATGGCCAATGACCTGGAGCGCAACCGCTCGCTATTCTATCTCGATCGCACCGGATTCGTTGAACTTTTGACCCGTCAGGCGCGGGGCCGCGGCATGCTCGGTGCCTTTCTGGTGCGCGAAGACGGCTCGGCGATCACCCAGGCTGACATCCAGACGGAAAAGCCGCTGCCAGCCATTCCGCGCGATGCGCTGCAGAGCGCATCTGCCGGCCAGCCGACGCTCATCCCGCCCGGTGTCACAAACCTTGTCGGGGCCATTATCCAGCTCGATTCGATTTCGGGAACCTTCCTCTATACGATCAGGGCGGTGGACCCGAAGGTCATGGCCGCCATGCGGCTGATGGAAGAGAACACGGCCGAATATCAGGCGATGGAAGATGGCCGCACGACCTTGCAGATCGCTTTTGCCATCCTCTATCTGGGCTTTGCCCTGATCGTGCTGCTCGCCGCCATCTGGACTGCCATTGCGGTGGCCGACCGCATCGTGCGGCCCATCCGCCTGTTGATCGGCGCCGCCGACAGCATCGCATCCGGCAATCTCAACGTGATCGTGCCGGTCCGCGCCGCAGACGGCGATGTCGGCAGTCTTTCGCGCACGTTCAACAAGATGATCACCCAGATCCGCACCCAGCGCGACGAGATCCTCGAGGCCAAGGACGAGGTCGATGACCGGCGTCGGTTCATCGAGGCGGTTCTGTCCGGTGTGACGGCCGCCGTGATCGGCGTCGAGGATGATGGTGTGATCACCATCGTCAACCCGTCGGCCGAATTCTTCCTGGGTCTGTCGGCGGATCAGCTGATCGGCCAGAAGCTGACGCTGGTTGCGCCGGAGGTGGACCGCGTGCTCGCCGAGGCGGCTGTTCGCCATCGCGGCGAATATCGCGAACAGATCAACCTGATCCGCGGAGGCAAGGAGCGGACGCTGAATGTGCAGGTCACGCGCGAGGAAACGCGGGGATCTGCCGACAGCTACGTGATCACGCTCGATGACTTCACCGATCTGGTCATCGCCCAGCGATCGTCGGCCTGGGCCGACGTTGCGCGCCGCATTGCCCATGAGATCAAGAACCCGCTGACCCCGATCCAGCTGTCGGCCGAGCGCCTGAAGCGGCGCTATGGCAAGCAGATCGCCGAGGACGACAAGGCTGTCTTCAATCAATGCACCGACACGATTGTCCGCCAGGTCGAGGATATCGGCCGGATGGTCGATGAATTCTCCGCATTTGCCCGTATGCCAAAGCCGACCAAGCAACGCACCGATCTGCGCGAGATCCTGAAAGATGCCGTCTTCCTGCGCGAGATGGGCACCACCGAGATCGATTTTCAACGCGACTTCGGCAATGAAGTGCTCGAAGGCAGCTTCGACGCCCGCATGCTCTCGCAGGCCGTCGGCAATATCGTCAAGAATGCCGTCGAGGCCATCGAGGCCGTTCCCGCCGAGGAACTCGGCGCCGGTGGCAAGATCATGGTACGATCGTATTTTGATCGTGAACTCGACCGTTTTGCCGTCGATGTGATCGACAACGGCCGCGGCCTGCCGGTGGAGAACCGGCACCGTATTTTGGAACCCTATATGACCATGCGCGAGAAGGGCACCGGCCTCGGTCTCGCCATCGTCAAGAAGATCATTGAAGAGCATGGCGGGCAGCTTGAGCTGCATGACGCACCGGCCGATTTCGACCGGGGCAGGGGCGCGATGATCCGCATCATCCTGCCGCGCATCGAGACTGCCGCCATGGAAAGCGATAACGATAAGGAAAAGGTCTATGGCCTCTGATATTCTGGTAGTCGATGACGAAGAGGACATTCGCGAGATTGTCTCCGGCATCCTGAGCGACGAAGGCCACGAGACGCGGACGGCGCATGATGCCGACAGCGCGCTTGCGGCGATTTCAGATCGTGCACCGCGCCTGATTTTCCTCGATATCTGGATGCAGGGCAGCCGTCTCGACGGACTTTCCCTGCTTGACGAGATCAAGGTGCGTCATCCCGATCTGCCGGTGGTGATGATTTCCGGCCATGGCAATATCGAGACGGCCGTTTCGGCGATCAAGCGCGGTGCGTTCGATTTCATCGAAAAGCCATTCAAGGCGGATCGCCTGATCCTGATTGCCGAGCGTGCCTTGGAAAACTCCAAGCTCAAGCGCGAGGTCTCCGATCTCAAGCGCCGCACCGGTGATGCTGTCGAGCTGATCGGCACCTCGGTCGCCGTCTCGCAACTGCGCCAGACCATCGAGAAGGTCGCGCCAACCAATAGCCGCATCATGATTTTTGGTGCCTCAGGCTGCGGCAAGGAACTGGTTGCCCGCATGATCCACAAGCGTTCGTCGCGCAGTGGCGGACCGTTCGTGTCGCTGAATGCCGCCGCCATCACGCCGGACCGCATGGAAATGGCATTGTTCGGCACCGAAGGCACGCCGGGTCAGCCGCGCCGTATTGGCGCGCTTGAGGAAGCGCATCGCGGCATTCTCTACCTCGACGAAATCGGCGAAATGCCGCGCGAGACGCAGAACAAGATTTTGCGTGTTCTGGTCGATCAGCAGTTCGAGCGCGTCGGCGGCTCCAAGCGCGTCAAGGTCGATGTCCGGATCATATCGTCAAGCGCCTACAACCTTGAGAGCATGATCGCCGAAGGCCGGTTCCGCGAAGACCTGTTCCACCGGCTTGCCGTTGTTCCGATAAAGGTTCCGGCGCTTGCCGAGCGGCGAGAGGATATCCCGTTCCTGGTCGATATGTTCATGCGGCAGATTTCCGAGCAGGCGGGTATCCGCCAGCGCAAGATTGGCGAAGACGCCATGGCCGTGCTGCAGGCAAACGACTGGCCAGGCAATATTCGCCAGTTGCGCAACAATATCGAGCGACTGATGATCCTCGCCCGCGGTGACGCGCCGGAAACCGCAATCACTGCGGAAATGTTGCCGCAGGACCTGTCCGACATGCTGCCGAAGGTGTCTGCCAGCAATGACACCCACATCATGACCCTGCCTTTGCGTGAGGCGCGCGAAATGTTCGAGCGCGATTACCTGATTGCCCAGATCAATCGTTTTGGCGGCAATATCTCGCGCACCGCGGAATTCGTCGGCATGGAGCGCTCGGCCCTCCATCGCAAACTGAAATCCCTTGGCGTATAACTGAGTCTGGCAGTGCCGGGCGATTGAGCCGGCCGGCCGGGAAAGGCATTCATGAAGGTCATCATTTGTGGCGCAGGTCAGGTTGGCTACGGCATCGCCGAGCGCCTGTCCCAGGAAGACAACGATGTGTCGGTCATCGACACGTCTGCATCGCTCGTTAGCCACATCACCGAGACGCTGGACGTGCGCGGCTATGTCGGCCATGGCGCGCATCCCGACGTTCTGGCCAAGGCTGGCGCTGATCAGGCCGACATGCTGATCGCCGTCACGCTTTACGATGAAATCAACATGACCGCCTGTCAGGTGGCCCATTCTCTGTTCAACGTGCCGACGAAAATTGCCCGTATCCGGTCGCAGAACTACCTGCGTCCGGAATATTCCGATCTGTTTTCCCGCGACAACCTGCCGATCGACGTGACGATCTCGCCCGAGATCGAAGTCGGCAAGATGGTTCTGCGCCGCATTTCGTTTCCCGGTGCGACCGATATCGTCCGCTTCGCCGACGACAACATTGCCATGCTGGCGATCGAATGCATGGAGGATTGCCCGGTTGTCGATACGCCGCTGCATCAGCTCAGCGAGCTTTTCCCCGACCTGATGGCAACCGTCGCGGCCATCTATCGCAATGGCAAGCTGATGGTCACCCGCTCCGAGGATCACCTCCTGGTCGGCGATCTGGCCTATGTGATCTGCCAGCGCGACCACGCGCGGCGCACACTCGGGTTGTTTGGTCATGAGGAGCAGGAGGCTGCCCGCATTGTCATCGCCGGCGGCGGCAATATCGGCCACTATGTCGCTCGCACCATTGAAGAAATGCAACCGAAGACCCGCATCAAGATCATCGAAAGCGATCGGGAACGCGCCATATCGGTGTCCGATCAATTGCGCGAAAGCATCGTCCTGCATGGCTCGGCGCTCGATCAGCATATCCTGCAGCAGGCCGACATTCAGGATGCCGACCTGATGATCACGCTGACCAACAACGACCAGACCAATATTTTGAGCGCGGCTATGGCCAAGCGCCTGGGCTGCAAGTCGGGCATGGCGCTGATCAACAGCCCGTCTTTCCACGATCTTGCTGCATCGATCGGCATCGACGCCTATATCAACCCGCGCGCGGTGACGATTTCCCGTGTTTTGCAACATGTTCGCAAGGGCCGCATTCTCGCGGTCTACGCGGTACAAAAGGGCACGGCCGAAGTCATCGAGGCCGAAGCGCTGGAGACATCGCCGCTCGTCGGGCGTCCGTTCCGCGACCTGGAGCTGCCGGCCGGCCTGCGCATCGGTGCGATCTACCGCGATAAGACCGTGATCCGTCCGAATGGCGACACCAAGATCAAGGCCAAGGACCGTGTCGTGATCTTCGCGACCGCGGCTGCTGTGCGTCATGTCGAGCAGATGTTCCGCGTCTCGATCCAGTATTTCTAACCGACAGGTCCAATCCCAATGCCGAGAATTGCCTATGTGAATGGTCGTTATGTGGCGCATGACGATGCCGCCGTTCATATCGAGGATCGTGGCTATCAGTTCGCTGATGGCGTCTACGAAGTTTGCGAAATCCGCCATGGTATGATTGTCGATCTGACCCGGCATCTCGATCGGCTTGACCGCTCACTGGGCGAGCTTCAGATGAAAAGCCCGATGAGCCGCAGGGCGCTGACCCAGATCATTCGCGAAGTCGCCCGCCGCAACCGGGTGAAAAACGGCTTGTTTTATCTGCAAGTTACCCGTGGCATTGCCCGCCGCGATCATGTCTTCCCGTCGGCAGACACCACGCCTTCGCTGGTCATCACCGCGAAAATCACCGATCCGAGAGTGATTGCAGCCAAGAACGAAAAGGGTCTCAAGGCGATCACCCTGCCGGACAATCGCTGGGACCGCGTCGATATCAAGACGGTCGGCTTGCTGCCAAATGTCATGGCGCGGCAGCTTGCCAAGGAGGCTGGCGCTCAAGAGGCGATCTATATCGATGGGCGCGGCATGGTGACTGAAGGCGCCGCCACCAATGTCTGGATTGTGGATGCAAATGGCGTTCTGGTCACGAGGCCAGCCGAACACGGAATTTTGCGCGGCATCACCCGCACCGGACTGATGGATGTCACCGCTCTTCTCCGCATTCCGGTTGCAGAGCGAGAATTTTCCCGCGACGAATTGCTGTCGGCACGCGAAGTGTTCATCACGGCAGCAACCAGCATCTGCTTCCCGATCGTCGAAATCGATGGTCAAACGATCGGAAACGGTCATCCGGGATCGGTTTCCGACAAGATCCGATCCGCCTTTTTCGACGTTGCGGAGAAGACGGCGATTTGATACCAAGTTTTGCTGGTGAAGGGGCGAGGGGGCCATTTCCCGCGACCTGACCAGCGATAACAATAATCACACCGGCCAAAAGGTCGGCAAGAAAGAAAGAAGCGGCGCCATGGCGGAACGTTCTCAGAACCTGCAGGATCTTTTCCTCAACACAGTCCGTAAGCAGAAAATCTCGCTGACCATCTTCCTGATCAACGGCGTGAAGCTGACAGGTGTTGTGACATCCTTCGACAATTTCTGCGTTCTCCTGCGTCGCGACGGGCATTCCCAGCTCGTCTACAAACACGCCATCTCGACCATCATGCCGGGCCAGCCGATGCAGATGTTCGAGAGCGAAGACAACGCTTCCGGACAGGACTGAGATCATCACAAATCGCGACACCAAGAACGAATCGATCATCCCGGAAGGCGAAAAGCGTCGGGATGACATGCGGGCGGTTGTGCTCGTGCCTGTCCTGAAGCATGGCCGCCAGCCGGTCCTGCCGGAAGGCCCGCCGCCGGCTCCCAGTCGTTCGAACGAAGCCCGCCTTGAAGAAGCGATGGGCCTTGCGCGCGCCATCGACCTCACGATTGCCGCCGGTATGATCGTTCCGGTCAATCAGCCCCGCCCGGCAACCTTGCTTGGCTCGGGCAAGATTGAGGAAGTCACGGCCATGCTCGACGAGCGCGATGCCGGTCTGGTCATCGTCGATCATCCGCTGACCCCGGTCCAGCAACGCAATCTCGAAAAGGAATGGAACGCCAAGGTCATCGACCGCACCGGCCTCATTCTCGAAATCTTCGGCCGCCGTGCCTCCACCAAGGAAGGCACGCTGCAGGTTGAACTTGCGCATCTGAACTACCAGAAGGGCCGTCTGGTCCGCAGCTGGACCCACCTGGAACGCCAGCGCGGTGGCGCGGGTTTCATGGGTGGTCCGGGCGAAACCCAGATCGAAGCCGACCGTCGCATGCTGCAGGACCGCATCGTCAAGCTCGAAAAAGAGCTGGAACAGGTCGTGCGCACCCGTCAGCTTCACCGGGCCAAGCGTCGCAAGGTTCCGCATCCGATTGTCGCTCTGGTCGGCTACACCAATGCCGGCAAGTCGACCTTGTTCAATCGCATCACCGGCGCAGGCGTGCTTGCCGAAGACATGCTGTTTGCCACGCTTGATCCGACCCTGCGCCGAATGAAGCTGCCGCATGGCCGCACGGTCATCCTCTCCGACACGGTCGGCTTCATTTCCAATCTTCCGACCCATCTGGTCGCTGCCTTCCGCGCGACGCTGGAAGAGGTTCTGGAAGCAGATCTGATCCTGCATGTGCGCGACATGGCCGATCCGGACAATGGTGCCCAGTCGGCCGATGTGCTGCGCATCCTCGACGATCTCGGCATTGACGAGAAGGAGCGCTCCGAGCGCATCATCGAGATCTGGAACAAGATCGACCGGCTCGATCCGGAAACCCACGATGCCATCATGCAGAAGGCCAAGGGCCGTGAAAACGTCATGTCCGTCTCGGCAATCACTGGCGAAGGGGTCGACAGGCTCCTCGATGTTATCTCGCAACGTCTCTCGGGCGTCCTGACAGAGGCGACGATCACCATTCCCGCCGACAAACACGCGCTGATCTCCTGGGCTTATGAAAATGCCGTCGTCACCGGCCGCGAGGACCATGAGGACGGTTCCGTCAGTCTTGACGTGCGCCTGACCGAACGGCAGGCCGACGAAATGGAGCGCAAGCTGGGAAGCGGCCAGAAGCCGGACAAGGAAGACTGGGAGCGGTAACGCTTCCGGTCATCTGACTTTGCCGCCGGGAGGGAGCCGAGCCTGCAATCTCGGCCTTGGCCACGGACGTCAAGGGCCTCGCCCTCTCAAGCGAGCCGGCGCTCGATCTGCTTTGCCGCCTGCCAGAGTTCTTCCATCCGCTCCAGCGTTGCCGCCTTCAGATCCTCACCGTTTGCATGAAGTTCTGTCTCTATATGATTGAAGCGGCGGCGAAATTTTGAATTCGTGCCGCGCAGCGCCTGCTCGGGCTCCGCGCCGACATGCCGACCGATATTGACCAGCGCGAAGATCAGGTCGCCAAGTTCGTCCGAGATCCTGTCCTGCTGACCGGCCTTCAGCGCCTCGCGCAATTCACCGATTTCCTCTTCGATCTTGTCGAGGATCGGTTCGGCCTCGGACCAGTCGAATCCCACCTTGGCCGCCTGTTCCTGCAGTTTCAGCGCTTCGGTCAATGCCGGAAAGCTTCGCTGCACGCCGCCGAGATGGCCTTGCTTGAAATCTGCGCTGGCGCCGTTATTCGCCCGCCGTTCGGCGCGCTCCTGCTTCTCCTGGCGCTTGATCGCATCCCATTGCAGCTTCACCGTCTCCGGCGTGTCTGCGTCGGAACGGGCGAAGACATGCGGGTGCCGCCGGATCATCTTGGTGGTGATCGCAGTGACCACGTCGCCGAAGTTGAACAGCCCCGCCTCTTCGGCGATCTGGGCATGGAACACCACCTGCAGCAGAAGATCGCCGAGTTCGTCGCACAGATCGTCCGGATCGTTGCGCTCGATCGCGTCGGCCACTTCATAGGCTTCCTCGATCGTATAGGGTTTGATCGTCTCGAAGGTCTGGACGATGTCCCAGGGGCAGCCGGTCTCAGGATTGCGCAGTGCCGCCATGATCTCGAGCAGGCGGGTTATGTCGGTCGAAGCTTCCATGATCTGTTCTGTGTCTCGCTGGCTCAGTTGAGCGGAATTTCGTTGTCGCCCTTGGTGGCCTGATAGGTGTCAGACAGCCGGTCATAGGCGGCGCGTATCCGGCTCACCTGCTCGAACAAAGCCGGGCGCTCGGTATCGTCTGCAGACGCCACCATCTCGATCATTGCATGGCTGAGCCAGAAGGCGTTCTGCCGTCGGTAGCCGCCAGGTTCCAATCCGAACACCTCCTTGAGGATCTTGAGGTCGTGCGGAATCGCAAACGCGTCGCGGCTGTCTTCATGGCTGAAGAAGTAATAGAAATTGTCGAACCCGGCCCAGGTGATAGCCGACATGCACATGGTGCAGGGTTCGTGCGTCGAGAGAAAAATCAGATCCTTGGTGTTGGGTCGCTCGCCCAACTCGTAGAAGCGCTTGAGCGTATGAACCTCTCCGTGCCAGAGCGGGTTCTCCAATTCGTTATTCGTCTCGGCAACCACCAGCGACAGATCGGATTTGCGCAGGACCGCGGCGCCAAACACCTTGTTGCCCAAGGCAACGCCTTTGCCGGTCAGCGGCAGGATGTCATTCTCGATCACGTCGAGAAGGCGTTTGGTGATGGCGAGTGTCGTCAAAGTCGTGCCTCCGGTCTATCTAGCCCTGCAATCATATCGGCCCAACCGGCGACGCCGAAAGCAAAATGATTGTTCGTCTCCAGTTTTCTGCGATCGGAATCGACTTTTGTCCATGGAAATCGCGGTTTCCACCGCTTCTGGTGAGTTTTGCTCGCAATGGCGAAAAGCCTAGTAAAGAAATACCTGCGGGCTGCGGGGAGCGGATTTATCTTTCTTCAAATGCTGGCCGCAAAAGGTGATAGTGCAGCCCACTGGAATTGGGTTGACCATGGCAGAGAACGATTCACAGCTTTCGGTTTTTCCGGCCTTTTTCAAGGTCGAGAATGCGGTCGCCGCCGTTTTTGGCGACGGCGCTGAAGCCTATGCCAAGGTGCGGTTGCTGAAAAACACCAAAGCGCGGATCGTCGCCTACACCGCAGCGCCCGAAGCCGACTATGCGGCATTTCTTGCTCAGCATGACATTGCTCA
>NZ_AHZC01000320.1 GCF_000247475.1 Rhizobium sp. PDO1-076
CTATTTTGTGGAGTGGAGTGACGAGTTTGAGCATTTCGCATGAAGATTTGGCCGAGCGGTGGAGCCTGAGTTTTTCCGATATCGAATTTGTAACCGGTAAACCGTACGCATCCGAGGAGGGCCGCCTTGCTGAGAAGTGAGGCGAACTGGATGTTCTGTCTATATGGACGTCAATATAGACAGTGTGAGAACCGTGGATTTAACGATAGAGAAGCGGCCGCAAGTTAGCCGTATGGAGATTGTCGATAGCGGGCGGCGTCGCCGTTTCAGCAACGAGGCCAAACTTGCGATCGTGGCGGAGAGTTATTCCGCCCCGCGTCAGGTCACGGCAACAGCCGGGGGAGTGAAGGGTTTATTCCTGCACTGTTGGTCCCGGAGCCAGGCATGCCGGTTGTTGCGCCGACCAATTCTTCGACGGCACAAAGTGGGCTTATGGAGGTTGTCAGCGCCAATGGTCGCCGTGTGATCGTGGGACGCGACGTCGACGTTGAAGCGCTGCTTCGGATCATGCGCGGACTGGAGGCGCTGCGGTGAATCCGTTTCCGATGGGAACAGGGGTCAAGGTCTGGCTTTCGACGGGGTATACGGACATGCGTTGTGGCTTTCCCTCTCTGGCGCTTCGGGTGCAGGAGGTTCTGAAGCATGATCCGCTGTCAGGGCATCTCTTCGTCTTCAGGGGTCGCAGATCGGACATTTTGAAGATCATCTGGCATGATGGTCTGGGCGCCTGCCTTTTTTACCCGGCGGCTGGAGAAGGGCCGGTTCATCTGGCCGAATATGGAGGGCGGCGCGGTAGCGATCTCACCGGCGCAATTGTCGTATTTGTTGTCCGGGATCGACTGGCGTAATCCGCAGGAAACCTGGCGTCCGACACGGATCGGAT
>NZ_AHZC01000319.1 GCF_000247475.1 Rhizobium sp. PDO1-076
TTTTCTGGTGATGGGGTGAGGACTGGTACAGCCGCAGCGTCTGCCGTAATCTTCGTGAAGATCGATGAAGGCAGGCACAGCGCCGACTGAACGGCTAATTCTACCCGGCGCCGCGCCCTACACCGTGCGGAACACGAATGCCGGGTTATTATGGCGCAGACGGGGCTTCGCGTCCATGTCATGACGACTGCCATGGAGCAGATGAGCATGATACCGGACGCTTCTTTCTGTGCGAGCGTTGTCGGGGTCAAGTGCTGATCTGCCGATGCTGCGACCGCGGGCAGATTTATTGTGCTGAAGGTTGCGCGCGTGTCGCCCGTGCCGAGCGCCGTCGGGATGTTGCCAGGCGGTATCAAACGAGCCGGAACGGCCGTTTCGCCCATGCGGCCCGCAGCCGCCGATATCGGGCAAACGAAGTTTTGCGCCGGGCCCGGCAAAAATAGTGACGCACCATGGTTCACTCGCCAGCGATGCCGATGTTGATGTGGTGGCGGCTTCGGTGACGACACCGAACGAGGCGTCTGACACTGCTGATACGCCGTCCTTGACCGAGTTTGCGATCCCTGAAGGCCCCGTCGGCTCGAAGCTGGGATTTTGGCCAAGTTGAAGAACGATTGGTGAACGTCAGGGTTTGACTTGCGCGTTGAGCAGCATAGTCACATTGTCGGCGGTAAACTTGAAGCCTCGGCGATCGGGAATACGCTCCACGGAGATTGGATATTTGGGCCGCCGCGGATCAATGCCCGTGATCCGGAAGCGCTCACTGCATATTCCAATGAAACCGGACGGCGATTCCGAGAATTGACCGGACGGCATCGTAAACTTAACGGAGGAAATGCCAGCGAAAGGCGCCATCCGGAGATATCTGTCATGCTCTTGCAATTTTCGCCCACAGGCTCATCGCC
>NZ_AHZC01000318.1 GCF_000247475.1 Rhizobium sp. PDO1-076
GTAAAATTGACGAGTCAGGGCGGACAAGAAGATCCGCCCTGATCTCAGCGTAGAATGCGCTGATTGCGAGGAGCGGCGGCTCCTGCCCGGTAGCTTAAAATGCAAGCCCGGGATGTCCCACACAGCCCTTCAATCACCATCACCTTCCCGGGGACGCGACGATGCGCTTTACCATCAAACTCAAGCTTGCTCTCACCTTCGGCATAATCATTCTGATGTCCTTCGGAATGGCAATGCTTGCGATCAACAATCTCTCGACACTGAACTCGGCTATCACCGAAATTGTTCAGGGACCAGCTGCCAACCTGCGCAATTCGAGCGACCTCTCGGACACAATCTACCTGTCTATTCGCGCTGAGAAAAATGCGATCCTCAATACCGACCCCACGCAGATTTCTTCCTATTCCCAGGAAGTCAGCGAGGCACGGACTAGGATCAATGAGCTCCTCACCCGCCTCGACGCCGAAAAGGCCGAGGGTGTCAGGGTCAAGGTGGCCGAATTCCGGGCCGCCTTGCCGGCGTGGCTTGAGCTTCAGGACCAAATCATTGCTCTCGCTCGTCAAAATACACCTGAGTCTAATACGCGTGCTGGTGTGATCTCCATGGACGAAGGCGCAAAAATGACCTCGGTCCTGCTCGCGGCCATGAACGGGCTCAACGAGGAGATCGTCAAGGATCTGAATGCCACCGATGAAGCGACGAACGTCCAGTATGATCATTCGCGCAATATCTTGATCGGCATCGTCGTAGGTTTGCTGGTCTTCTCTGCAGTCGTAGCCATCTGGATTTCAATCAACATTTCTCGCGGCCTACGCCGTGCAAGCGATCTGGCTGTCGCCGTCAGCATCGGTGACCTGAACCACGAGATCGAGCACAAGGCCAACGATGAGATCAAGGATCTCGTTAAGTCCATGGAGATCATGACCACT
>NZ_AHZC01000317.1 GCF_000247475.1 Rhizobium sp. PDO1-076
GTGCTTTGTGCCTTGATAAAGTTGGAGATTTGGTCAATTGCTTCGCGTGCCGCCGCCGTGATTTTTAAATGTTCGGCTTCTCCAAAACGCCCTAGGGTCTAAACCCAATCAATCTATTGATTAGATTGTCTCTGTGTGATTCACTTGCCGCAATTGCGGGAGTATTTGACCATGGCAGGAGAATTTTGGCTTGATGACCACCAATGGGCAGTGATTGCGCCACTGCTTCCCACCAACCAGCCTGGCGCTCATCGCACCGATGATCGCCGGATCATAAGCGGGATCATTCACGTCTTGCGATCCGGCTGCCGATGGCAGGATTGTCCGGCCTGCTACGGCCCCTCAACAACCGTCTACAATCGCTTCCATCGCTGGTCTGCAAAAGGGATATGGCGGAGACTGTTTGAAGCCTTGGTGCAAACTACCGATCGGGACATCCATATGATCGACAGCACCACCGCAAAAGCGCACCGATCTGCCGGCGGCGGAAAAGGGGGGCGGATGCCGAAGCCATCGGTCGCTCGCGAGGCGGCAGATCGACAAAAATTCATGCTGTTGTCGATGGTTGCGGCCGTCCAGTCGCATTGCGAATAACGCCTGGGCAACGCGGGGACGGCCCCGTCGCCATTCCGCTGCTGGAGCCTTTGCCACCGACGCGGCTCTGCGCCGCAGATACGGCTTACGACAGCGACGCTTTGCGCGACTTCCTGACAACGCGCGGCACGGAACCGGTCATTCCCAACAATCCAACCCGAAAGCGGATCAAGCCGTTCGACCCGATCGCCTACAGACGACGAAACATCATCGAGCGCACATTCTGCCGTCTCAAGGATTGGAGGCGTGTTGCAACACGATACGACAAGCTCATGATCAACTTCGCGGCAACATGCTACATTGCCGCTATAGTCACATGGTGGATTAATTGAGTCTGGAGCCTAG
>NZ_AHZC01000316.1 GCF_000247475.1 Rhizobium sp. PDO1-076
CGCCTCCGGTCTCATGCATCGGCATGTATATGAGATCGGTATCGACCGATTGACGCGGCAGGCTGCGCGCAATGGGTTTGATCGCCGTTTTCAAACCATGCCGAGTTTGAACCCATCAAAATATCCTCGATGCGATTGAGCATATCTGACACTATTCAAACTATAGGTGTTCAGCGCCCGCCACTGGCGGGCGCAAAATTTCCCCACCGACAGAAAGGGAACCGCCGCTCACGCGGCGGCTCCTTCCTTGGTGTCCGCAACGCTCTGCAGGCCGTGCAGGAAATCGGCGGCGCGCTGCGCGTGGGCGGCGGCGCTGAAGATCGCGCGCTTGTCTTCCTTCAGTACCTTAAGCCAGCACTGAATATAGGCGGCATGATCGGTGCCAGGCTGGGGCGTCAAATCCAGATCGGCGCACAGAAATGCTGCGCCAAGCTCGGCAACCAGTTCCTCGCGGGCATAGCCTTCATCACCCCACTTTTTGCGACCAAGCTCCCGGTCAAGGCGGTTCTTGTGTTTTGTCCAGTGGGTCAATTCGTGCGCCAGCGTCGCATAGTACGCCTCGGGCGCGTGAAAGCTCTCGAAACGGGGCATCTGCACATGATCGCTCGCGCCATTGTAATAGGCCTGATTGCCGCCGTGGCGAATATCGGCACGGGTCATGGAAAAGAACGCTTCGGCGTGTTCGATCCGCATGGCCGGATCAATCACGGGTTCGGGCTTCGCATAATATTGCTCCGGCAGCCCTTCGATTTGCTCGACGTTAAAAACCGTATAGGCTTTCATGAACGGAATGTGCCGCTCTTCCTCGCCGCCGTCGTCCTGCTCCTCGGTCTTGCTGATGGTGTTCGCATAGACAACCATATTGCCACGCTCGCCCTCGCGCACATGCGCGCCAAGCTCCCTGGCCTGTTTGAAGGTCATCCAATAGGGGGAGGAAAAACCAGCCTCGATGGCCGCG
>NZ_AHZC01000315.1 GCF_000247475.1 Rhizobium sp. PDO1-076
TTGCCGAGATCGCAATCACGACCAGACCGATCTCACCTGATGCATCGAGCGCTGCCCGATAGGCCGACTTGCCCATATTGCGATGGCGCACGACATTCTCGATCTCGACGATCGCGTCATCGACGAGGATGCCTGTGACCAGAGTGATTGCGAGCAGGCTCAGGATATTTAGCGAAAATCCGAGCATGTCGATGGCAAAGAATGTCGGCAGGATCGACAGCGGCAGCGCAACTGCCGCCACAAGGGTAGCGCGCCAATCGCGCAGGAACAGGAAAACGACGACAACGGCGAGGGCTGCACCCTCCAGGAGAGTGTTGATTGCCGATTGGTAGTTTCCAGCAGTGAAGCTGACGCTATCGTCTACAACCTGAAACTTTACCAGCGGATACTGCACTCCAAATTTCTGCAACGCTTCGGCCACGGCGGCCGCAACGGCCACGTCGCTCGCACCGAGTGACCTGTATATGGAAAAGCCGACGACATCGGCACCATCCAGCGTCGCGAAATCGCGCGGTTCAGCAACAGTGTCGGAAATCTTGCCGAGCTCACCAAGCAGAATGTGGCGGGTACCCGGTGTCGCGACCCGAAGACCGGCGAGATCATCGACCTCATCGACAGCGGCCTCTGTCGTCAGCGCTTGCTCGCGACCGTTCAGTTCGCTTCGCCCACCAGAAACGTCCAGCTGGGTCTGCATCAGGCTGTCGTTCACCGTGCTGGCCGTCAGGGAATAGGCATGAAGCCGGTTGGGGTCGAGTTCGACATGGATTTCGCGATCGACGCCACCGACACGATCGATACGGCCGACGCCGGCCACACCTTGCAATTCCCGGACAAGCTTGTCGTCGATAAACCAGGAGATATCCGCCTTGCTCATTCCCTCTCCGGAAACGGCGTAGGTCACAACCGCCTGCGATTCCTGCTCCATCCTTTCGATGATCGGTTCATCGATAGTATCGGG
>NZ_AHZC01000314.1 GCF_000247475.1 Rhizobium sp. PDO1-076
GCCGAGCACAACGGCAACCGCGTCGCTCGTACCGTCGGCCCACAGCTTGCCGGCCACTGGCCCGATGCCGGAAACCCGTTATGACACAGTGCCCGAGACGGCATTTGCGGCTCCGCAACTCGGCAATGCCGCCAGCGCGGCGCTGGCCAAAGCGACGACAGCACAGGCAAACTCCCAGGCAAGCTCATCAGCGGTCGCCGTACCAGTGCCGCAGCCGGCTCCAGCCTATATGCCCGATAGCGGCGCATCGATCGCACCGGGCACGCCGACACAATCGATTGCCGAGTCTGCAGCTACTCCGCAGGGCATAGACACCACAACCACTGCCTCCACCGCGCCGTCCGCCGGCTGGGTCGTCCAGATCGGCACCTCACCGGACAAGGACATGGCAATGACCCTTCTGCGCGATGCGCAGGAAAAAGGCGGAAAGGTATTGCGTTCCGCCACCCCCTTCACGATCGCCTATGATGCGGGTTCGCAGCAGCTCTACCGGGCACGGTTCGGCGGCTTCGACGACCAGAAGACAGCGGTCAATGCATGCAAGGCACTGAAGAAAAAAGGGATCGGATGCTGGGCCGCTGCCCAGTAAACGATCCTGCCGGTAACCCTCGATTTGTATTGCGTACGAGGTAGTCAATATGGCGTTGAACGAGAACCACTTCGGTCGCACGGGCGACCAGGATAACCACGGCACTCTGGCAGCGAGCCACGGGCTTCATCCGCTGCATCAGGCAGCCTTTGGCCTTGCCGAGCTGGGATTGAAGCCGAAGCGGTCCAAGACCAAGGATTTGATCGGACTGTTGTTGTGTCATGGCGCTCGTGCCTGGCGCTACTCCCAGCCGGAGGCGAAGATCCATTTGCATGTGTCATCGCAAAGCGGACGGTTCCCGATCATCCTGCGCCTGCGCTAATTAGCGAAAGGCCTAACGATGCCCATCTATGCCCTCCGGGGGACCGCATGCCTCGCCTGCCC
>NZ_AHZC01000313.1 GCF_000247475.1 Rhizobium sp. PDO1-076
CCTCGACCCTGCCGAGATGGTCGGACAGCCGCGCCACCACCCGGCCGAAAGCCTCGCGGATGATACTCGACGTCGGCGCAAAGCCGAAATCCTCGGTCACGGCGATCCGAAGCGTTGCCAGATCCGGCCGCCGGCCCTGGCCGAAGCGGTCGGCCTGCCACGGCGTCTGCCCGTCCACGACCACCGTATAGGGGTCGAGCCGATCGGGTCGCGCCATGACCGACAGCATCAGCGCCACATCGGCGACGCTGCGACCCATCGGCCCGCTGGTCGACAGATGCAACAGCGCCATGGCGCGCGTATCACCGGGAACAACGCCGGGCGAAGGGCGGAAACCGACAACACCGCAGAAGGCTGCGGGGTTGCGCAGGCTGCCGCCCGTATCCGAACCCGTGGCCAAAGGTGCCATGCGGGCCGCCAGAAGGGCTGCCGAACCGCCGGATGAGCCGGCGGCACTTTTGGTCGTGTCGTGAGGATTGGCCGTGACGCCATAGACGGCATTGCGGGTATTGCCGCCGGCGCTCCAGTCCGGATTGTTTGTTTTGCCGAGGGGAATGCCGCCGGCCCGGCGCATGGCGGCAACGATAGCATCGTCCTTGACGGCAATATTGTCTCGAAAGATTTCAGAGCCGAAGGTGGTCGGCAGGCCCTGGACATCGATCATGTCCTTGACGCCGAAAGGCAAGCCATGCAGCGGACCGAGCACCTCATGGCGCATCACGCTGTGCTCGGCATGGCGTGCCTCGGCAAGAACACGGTCGAAATCCTGCGCCACAACGGCATTCACCGTAGGATTGAGCTGCGTGACGCGCTCGATACAGGCCTCGGCCAGTTCGACCGGCGACAGGCGGCGCTGGCCGATCAGCCGGCGCGCGTCCATCGCATCGAGATCGGCAGGATGGGTCTTGCTCATGGCGATTACCTTTTTACATCGAGAGAGCGACAAGGCCCTTGATCAGCATGTTGAGAGCCATCAGCGAG
>NZ_AHZC01000312.1 GCF_000247475.1 Rhizobium sp. PDO1-076
GGCGAGCAGCGGGTCGTGCCGCCGCCGGGAGTGGAAGGTGAACGTCTGAAGAAACGCGCCGGCATATTTGCGGACTGTCGCGTGTTGCTCGGCCGCCGTCACCAAAGCCGACACGTCGTTGTTCTTCACCATGGCCTCAAGACCGGGTTTGACCTGAAGCAGCCGTTGCCACCCGACACGCCGATCCAGCGTCGTCATCGGATCTGCGTCGGTGTCGTCGGCCGCCTGCAGGGCCTCGATCGTGTCGAGGAACAGCCGTAATACCTTCGACGTTTCCAGGCGGGCACCCATATGACGCTGCTTTTTGCGGTTGTTGGCCTGGGAGAACAGTCGGCCCATCAGCTTGATAAACATCAGCACCGCGTCGTCGGTGAGTTTCTGGCCGAGCTTGATGATCTGCGCGACAATTGTCGCACGCCGTCGACTGGCATTGAAGTCGTTGGCCAGCCAGGCCGGAGTGGCATCTCCTTCCCGGACCATTTGCTCCCATCGTCCCGAAGGTATCAGGGCTTGCAATCGAGGATCAATCCCAAGCGTGCGCAGGAACGCAACCCGTTCGGTCAATCCGACAAGGTTCCCCGCCGCCGGGGCGTCGGGAGAAGAGCGCAACCAATGAAAGCGCGTCTGGCCGATCGCCGGGTCGACCACCAGCAGATTGTCCAGTGCTTGCAGCTTTTCCGGATCGAGGTCCGCGATCAACGCCGCTTCAGCACGACGGCGGGCAATGGCGCGAGCCGCCAATCCTATGCGCTCGATCCTATTCGCGGCAGGTAGCAATACCAGGCGCTCCCGGAATAAGGCGATAATGGCTTCCGCGATCGGCGTCCCTTTGTCTGTCGTCGCGGCGGTTTCGATCGCTGCCACGAGAGCCGCGCGCCGATCCTGGGCCGTCGCATTTCTCGCCCCCAGATAACGGAGCAACTTCCCAATGTGATCGCGCCGGGTCTCCTCGCGGCGGGCGTAGAGGTCGAATACCTCTCCTACACCAACCGCCACGCCGACCTGCTCTTCGAG
>NZ_AHZC01000311.1 GCF_000247475.1 Rhizobium sp. PDO1-076
GGGCGCCTTGCGGCCAATCAGTAGCCACCCCATCAAGGGGTGGCGAGATGTTCAACATTGAGGATGATAAAATTGATCCAGTTTCGATCCTTCCGATACCAGGCCACATTGCTTGCGCTCATGTTCGCTGCGGAAATGCCTTGCACAGCCCTGGCGCAAGATGTCGCACCGCCGCTCGCCTCATCGCTCACCGAAACCTACGACAATTGGGTCGTCGATTGCCGTCGTGTGAATGGCACGGATCCGGCAATGCACAGCTGCGCCATGTCGCAATCACAGGTTAACGCGAAACGGCAGCGTGTCCTTGCCATCGAAGTGCAGCCCCGTTCGGATGGCGCCAGCGCGATCATGGTCCTGCCATTTGGCCTTGCTCTTTCGCAAGGCATCACTGTGCAGGTGGACGCAACCGAGAAAAGCAAGCCCATTCCTTTTACCACCTGTCTGCCGACTGGCTGTGTGGCGTCACTGGATATGGATCCAGCCCTGCTGAAGGCGTTGCGGCAAAGCGAGGCGTTCAATGTCGGTGTGCAGTCGAATGAAGGCCAGCCACTGGAGTTTTCTGTTTCGCTCGCAGGCTTTTCCGCCGCTTTTGAACGCACCAATGCTCTCAACTCCGAGCATCAGTGATTGTGTCAAACACAAGACGCCGGCTGCGTCTCAAGGAGACCTGTGCGCGGCAGGTCTTTTGCATCGATTTTGTTTGAGCGTCCGGGTGTGGCGGTAAAGGGTGCAAGGATATCGGCGCCGGCGTTACCGGCTTTGGCCTTTGACGCTCTCGTATGAGCGCCAGTGCGTTTTTTTGAACGCTATCCGGCCATAGCGATGATCTTCAAACTGCGTTTCATATTATAGGCGATGGCAGTGAGGCGGATTTGAACGCCTGCCTTTGCAAGCCCTCGCCATCGCATCCGGCGAAGGCCGTAGCTTCGTTTCCAGGTGCCGAAGATCTTCTCGATCCGGCCACGGATACGGTGGATTGGTTGGTTCCAGGCCTCAAGCCGTGCTTGTGTTTCGGCTTCGTCCC
>NZ_AHZC01000310.1 GCF_000247475.1 Rhizobium sp. PDO1-076
AGGGTCGGGAGGTTCGAATCTCTCCACTCCGACCAAGCATAAAAAGCCGATCAGAGATGGTCGGCTGGATCGAGGCGGCGGGACGGCTCGCCGCATATGTCCTGGAGATGGATGCGACCATGTCTGCGAAGATCTACCGCCCGGCAAAGACAGCCATGCAGTCCGGCAAGGCAAAAACCCAGTTCTGGGTTCTTGAATTCGACCAGACCAGCCCGCGCAAGATCGATCCGGTGATGGGCTACACAACATCCGCAGACACCCGCCAGCAGGTCAAGCTGACCTTCGAGACGCTCGATCAGGCAGAAGCCTATGCGCAGCGCGAAGGCATCGAATACCGCGTGGTCCTGCCGAAGGAAGCCAAGCGGCAGGTCGTTTCCTATACCGATAATTTCCGTTTCAGCCGCCTTCAGCCCTGGACTCACTGAGTTCGGCAAGGCTGCAAGCGGTTTGCCTGGCCTTCGCGCCGGCCGACGGCCCCTTAGCTCAGCTGGATAGAGCACCTGCCTTCTAAGCAGGTTGTCGTAGGTTCGATTCCTACAGGGGTCGCCAAACGTTTGAAATATAATTGCAAATTTCGATAAATGCCGTTTTGAGCAAAAAGTGTGGATGGCGTATTTCTCAAAGCCGTCGCCAACCTTTCGGAAACCCTTGACCGCCATACTGCGTGCACGAGAGGTTAACCATGTCGACATCCGCTGCCAATCGCCGCGCGCCGCGCAAGCGCCGCAAATCCACCCGCGCTTCGTCCGGCCAGGGCCTGACGTCGTGGCTTGTTCTGCTGGCTGTGGTTGCCGGTGGCATTGCCACCTATGACAATCGCGTCACGATCATGAAGGAGGTCTCGCCGTATCTGGATGATCTTCCGTTGGAACGGCAGGCATCCGGCGCTGCCAATGTGCGAGCCGAAAGGCCGGAGAAGAAGAGCGCCAACGTCGCGCGCAGGGATCAGGAGCCTGCCCGGTCTTTAGTCTCGCCAGTGCCGCCGGTTGCGGTCGGTGAGGTCGCCAAGCTGCCGGTGCCGGATGCAAAGCCGACCGAGCTTGCTGCCAACCTGCCGCTTGCGGGCCAAAATTTCACCGGCAAGTTCTACTATTGCGGCACATCCGGTCTGGACAACTGCATCGCCAGTGGTGACACCTTCTGGTACCGCAAGACCAAGATCGTGCTCTCGGACATCGTCGCGCCCGGCACCGAGGATGCAGCCTGCCGGCAGGAGCGTGACCGCGGTTTCGCCGCAAAGGTGCGGCTTCGCGATCTGCTCAATGATGGCAAGTTCGATCTCGAGATCCTGAAGGTGCAGGGTGCGCAGGACCGTGGACCGGTCAGCCGTGTCGTCACGCGCAATGGGCGGTCGCTGGGCTCCATCCTCGTGTCCGAAGGCTTAGCGCAACCGCGCATGGGGCGCCGCCAATCCTGGTGCCCTTGAGAACCAAAACAGAGAGCCGAAAGACTGTTGCTGACAAAAAAATGCCCGCTCCGGATTATCTCCCGAGCGGGCATTTTTGTCGATCGAACGGTTCAGCCGATTAATGCAGGATCTGGCTGAGGAAGAGCTTGGTGCGCTCGTGCTGCGGATTGTCGAAGAATTCGGCCGGTGAATTCTGCTCGACGATCTGGCCTTGGTCCATGAAGATGACCCGGTTGGCCACCTGGCGGGCAAAGCCCATTTCATGGGTGACGCAGAGCATGGTCATACCCTCTTCGGCAAGGCCGACCATGGTGTCGAGCACTTCCTTGACCATTTCCGGATCGAGCGCCGAGGTCGGCTCGTCGAACAGCATGATCTTCGGTTTCATGCACAGGGCGCGAGCAATCGCCACACGCTGCTGCTGGCCACCCGATAGCTGGCCAGGATACTTGTGGGCCTGTTCCGGGATCTTGACCCGCTTGAGGAAGTGCATCGCCACCTCTTCCGCTTCCTTCTTCGGCATCTTGCGGACCCAGATGGGTGCAAGCGTGCAGTTTTCCAGGATGGTCAGGTGCGGGAAGAGGTTGAAGTGCTGGAACACCATGCCGACTTCGCGGCGCACTTCGTCGATCTTCTTCAGGTCATTGGTCAGTTCGATGTTGTCGACGATGATATTGCCCGACTGGTGTTCCTCCAGTCGGTTGATGCAACGGATCATCGTCGATTTACCGGAACCCGACGGGCCGGCGATGACGATGCGTTCGCCCTTCATCACCTTGAGGTTGATATCGCGCAGAACGTGGAAATCGCCATACCACTTGTTCATGTTGATCAGTTCGACGGCGACGTCGGTGTCGGAAACCGTGGCGGTCTTGAGTTGAGCTTCAGCCATGAGAGTTTTCCTGTTTAGCGTTTATGTCCGGTGTCGAGGTGCCGTTCGATGAAGGCCGAATAACGCGACATGCCGAAGCAGAAGATCCAGAAGATGAAACCTGCAAAGATCAGGCCCGTCAACGGTGTTACCGGTGTGATCCACCGGGCGTCGCCGAAGCTTGCCTTCACGATGCCGAGCAGGTCGTACATGTTGATGATCGACACCAGCGAAGTATCCTTGAACATGCCGATGAAGGTGTTCACGATGCCGGGTACGACAAGCTTGATCGCCTGCGGCATCACGATGAAGAACATCTTCTGACCGTAGTTCAGGCCGAGCGAATCCGCGCCTTCGTACTGTCCCTTCGGAATCGCCTGCAGGCCGCCGCGGATGACTTCCGCCATGTAAGCCGACGCGAAGATCGAAACGCCGACCAGCGCCCGCACGAACTTGTCGATATTGTCGCCCGGCGGCAGGAACAGCGGCAGAAGCACGCTGGCCATGAACAGAACGGTGATCAGCGGCACGCCGCGCACCAGCTCAATGAAGCCGACAGAGGCTGCCTTGACGATCGGCATTTGCGACCGCCGGCCCATGGCCAGCAGAATACCGAAGGGCAGGGAGACGACGATACCGATGAACGACAGGATCAGCGTCACCATCAGGCCGCCCCATTGCGATGTCTCGACATGGGTCAGGCCGAAGGAACCACCGAGCAGTAGCACATAGGCGAGGATCGGCAAGACTATCAGCAGAAGCAGGGCGTTGAGGCCCTTGCGCGGTGCCTTGGGGATAAGGAAGGGGACCAAAAGCACAACAAACAGAACGGCGATCAGGATCGGACGCCACAGCTGGTCGCGCGGATAGGAGCCGACCATGAACTGGGTGAACCAGTCGCCGACATAGGCCCAGCATGCACCGCTCCAGCCGTCGGGCTGAGTGCCGCCCTGCACGAGGGTTGCGCAGGCAGCGCGGCCGTCACCCGACCAGACGGCCGAGATGAACAGCCAGTCGAAAACCGAGGTGACGAACCAGATGATGACAGCGCCGAAGACGATGCTCATCACCGTGTCCAGTGGCGTGGCGAACAAGTTCTTGCGCATCCAGCTGCTGGCGGAATTCCCGGACATGGGTGCCGGCAGTCCGGGCAGGAATTCCCGGCGCAGATAGGAAATGTCTTTGCTCATCTCAGCGCTCCACCAGTGCCATTTTGGCGTTGAACCAGTTCATGAACAGCGATGTCATGAGGCTGATCGAGACATAGATCATCATCCAGATCGCGATGATCTCGATCGAGTGACCGGACTGGTTGAGAATGGTGCCGCCGACGGCGACCAGATCGGCATAACCGATGGCCACGGCCAGCGACGAGTTCTTTGTCAAATTCAGAAACTGCGACGTCAGCGGTGGAATGATGATGCGCAGGGCCTGCGGCAGGATCACCAGACGCGTGGCAAGGCCTGAACGGATGCCGAGCGCGTTGGCCGCTTCCGACTGGCCCTTCGACACGCCGCGGATGCCGGCGCGGACGATTTCCGCGATGAACGCCGCTGTGTAGAAGGAAAGCGCCATGTAGAGCGACAGGAATTCCGGTCCGATGACCGTGCCGCCGCGCATGTTGAACTTGCCGAGCTCGGGAATGTCGAAGGTAACCGGCGAGCCGATCAGCAGGAAGGCGAGGAGCGGCAATCCGATGATCAGCCCAAGGTTGACGTAAAGCACCGGCGGGCGCTTGCCCGTCGCAAGCTGCTTTTTCGTGGCCCAGCGACTGTAGAGGATTGCGCCGATGACGGCGATGACGAAAGCCACCACGACAAGCCCGATGCCTTCGCCGAAGACCGGAGCGGGCATGTAGATCCCGCGATTGCTGACGAAAACCGACAGCGGCAGGTTCAGCGATTGCTTGACGTCCGGCAGCAGTGACAGCACGCCCTTGTACCAGAAGAAAATGACCAGCAGCGGCGGGATGTTGCGGAAGACTTCGACATAGACGGTCGAAAGGCGCGCGATCAGCCAGTTGTTGGAAAGGCGGCCGATGCCGACCAGGAGGCCGATGATGGTGGCCGTGATAATGCCGGTGAACGCGACGATCAGCGTGTTGACCAGGCCAAGCATCAGCGCGCGCATATAGCTGGAATCACTGGTATAGGCGATCGGCGTCTGGGCGATATCAAAGCCCGCGCGACTGCCGAGGAAGTCGAAGCCGGCGGTCATGTTCGCCCGCGCGAGGTTATCGGCGGCATTGGTCCCGGCAAACCAGAACAGCCAGACCACGAAGACCACGGTCAGCGCCTGATAGACGAACTGACGCAAGGCCGGATTATAAAGCAACGAGGTCCCGGAGCGTACAGCTCCGCCCCTGTCTGCAGCTGCAACTGCCATATATCTGTCCCCTGTACCGCACCCTGTTTTTGGTCGGGCGCCTTTTTTTATAGGTAGTGGGTGGGAAGGCGCATTGCGCCTTCCCGTATGCAGCAATCCGGCTTAGCGGATCGGCGGTGCGTACTGCAGGCCGCCCTTGGACCACAGAGCATTGAGGCCGCGTTCGATCTTCAGCGCGCTGGCCTGGCCAACGTTGCGTTCGAAGGATTCGCCGTAGTTGCCGACCTGCTTGATGATGTTGTAGGCCCACTTTTCGTCAAGACCCAAGTCCTTGCCGATGGTCTGGTCCTTTTCTTCGCCGAGGAAGCGCTTGATGTCCGGGTTTTCAGACTTGGTCATTTCGTCCAGGTTGGCCTGGGTGATGCCGAAGTCTTCGCCGGTGATCATGGCGTAGTGAGCGAAGGATACAACGTCGAACCACTTCGAATCGTTCTGGCGAACGGCGGGGCCAAGCGGCTCCTTCGAGATGATTTCCGGCAGGATGACATGGTCAGCCGGGTTGGCGAGCGACAGACGGATCGAATACAGGCCCGACTGGTCGGTGGTGTAGACGTCGCAACGGCCGGACTGGTAGGCAGCGTCGACTTCTTCCTGCTTTTCGAAGACGACCGGCTTGTATTCCATGCCGTTGGCCTTGAAGTAGTCGGCGAGGTTCAGTTCGGTCGTGGTGCCGGACTGCACGCAGACAGCAGCACCCGACAGCTCAAGAGCCGACTTGACGTTCAGGGCCTTGGTGACCATGAAGCCCTGACCGTCGTAATAATTGACGGCGCGGAAGTCGAAGCCGAGCTGCGAATCACGGCTGGCGCTCCAGGTGGTGTTACGGGCGAGCATGTCGACTTCACCCGACTGCAGGGCCGGGAAACGGTCCTTGGCAGACAGAGGCGTGAACTTCACCTTGGTCGCGTCGCCGAAGACGGCGGCAGCAACGGCACGGCAAAGATCGACGTCGATGCCGGTCCAGTTGCCGGACGAATCCTGGGCGCCGAAACCGGCCAGATTGGAGCCGTTAACGCCGCACTGAACGAAGCCCTTGGCCTTGACGTCATCGAGAGTGCCAGCCTGAGCGGCGACCGCGCCAAAGCCAACGGCTGCGACGCCAATCGCTGCTGACAGAAGTGTCTTTTTCATTTTCCCAACCTTTATTTCTATTGTTTTTCCCATCGACGGCATCCGGCCAAACGAGTTCGGCGGCGCTCATCGGCTTGCGGCCTCCCGGAGCAAGCAGGACTATCACAGTCGGAAACGGCTGCAGGGTCAAGTCTTTAAGCCGTGATTTGCGAACAAAAGCGGCATTTTGCTCATTTCGCATGATAAACAGGCAGAAATGTATGATTTTAGCGCTTTGGTGATGAAATTTGTGCCTTTTTGCAGGTGTTTCCTGCGTGTGGTGCATGGCAAACCGCGATCAGGGGATGGCACAGCAACGACTTGACCTTCAATCCGATGACGGCAAGAACTAGCGCTCTCATGCATGCAGGAAGGTCTATTGATGAGTGAAAAGAAAGCGTGGCTGGCCACGGCCGGAACAGACACCCGGCTGGCCCATATCGGCTATGATCCCAGTTCGTATCATGGCTTCGTCAACCCTCCGGTGGTGCATGCGTCGACGGTCCTGTTTCCCAATGCACGCGCAATGGAGACACGCAGCCAGCCTTACACCTATGGGACACGGGGCACACCGACCACGGATGCACTGTGCTTGGCGATCGATGAGCTCGAGGGTTCTGCCGGAACCATTCTGGTGCCATCCGGCCTTGCGGCGATCACCGTTCCTTTCCTGGCGTTCCTTTCGGCGGGCGACCATGCGCTGATCGTTGATTCGGTCTATTCGCCCTGCCGCCATTTCTGTGACACCATGCTCGCGAGACTGGGCGTGACGGTCGAGTATTATGATCCGGAAATCGGTGCCGGGATCGAAGCCTTGATCCGGCCCAACACCAGGCTTGTTCATACCGAGGCACCCGGCTCCAATACCTACGAGATGCAAGACATCCGCGTCATTTCCGACATTGCCCATCGTCACGGCTGTGTCGTCACCATGGACAATACCTGGGCGACGCCGCTCTATTTCAAGCCGCTGGATTTCGGTGTCGATATTTCCATTCATGCCGCGACCAAATATCCGTCTGGCCATTCGGACATCCTGATGGGGACCGTTTCGGCCAACGCCAAATACTGGCCGCAGCTACATGAAGCCAATATCACGCTCGGCATCTGCGCTGCTCCGGACGACAGCTACCAGATCCTGCGCGGCCTGCGCACGATGGGGATCCGGCTAGAGCATCACGGCCGCAGCGCGCTGCGCATGGCGAAGTGGCTGGAAGGGCGCGAGGATGTCGCCCGCGTGCTTCATCCGGCTCTACCGAGCTTTCCCGGCCACGACATCTGGAAACGCGATTTCAAGGGCGCAAGCGGCATCTTCTCGTTTGTCCTGACCGCAGGCTCGCCGGAAAAAGCCAAGCCGAAGGCCCGCGCCTTCCTCGACAGCCTGCGCATCTTTGGTCTGGGCTGGTCCTGGGGCGGCTATGAGAGCCTGGCTATCATGGTCAATCTCGATGATCGCACGATCCGCAAGGCACCGGAGGAGGGCGCCTTGATCCGCCTGCAGATCGGCCTGGAAAATGTCGAGGACCTGGTGGCCGATCTCGAAGCCGGGTTCAAAGCGGCGTCGGAAATCTGACGGCTAAAAGGTGTCTCAGCCGCCGGCGCGATGGCCATAGAGCCAGTCGAAGTCGGCGGCGAGGCTTTCCGGCGGTCGCAGTGACAGGACGAGGTCCCGGGCAATGCGCACCGGTCCACGCGCATGGTAGGCAAAGCGGTTGAAATCGCCGCGCGCCTTGACCTTGGCGGCCCTGGTCTTGCGCTCCGTCTCGAAGGTGGCAAGCGCCTCGGCCAGCGGTGCCGATGACACATGCTGCGCGAGCGCGAAGCCGTCCTCGATCGCCATCGCAGCCCCCTGTGCGGCAAACGGCATCATTGCATGGGCCGCATCGCCGATCAGAACCGTGTCGCGACCGTTTTGCCAGCGGCCTTCGGAGGCCTGGTAGAGTGGCCAGAAATTGGCTTCTTTCGCGCCAGCCAGCAGCGACCGGATCGACAGGTGCCAACCGGTAAACTGTTCCAGCAGCATCGCGCATCGGGCGGCATCGGCTGCGATCGCCCAATGTTCGTCGGCGTCCGTGCCGCTGGCTATAGCGACGAGATTGTAGCCGTTCGTTTCTTTCAGCGGATAGGAAATCAGATGGCTGCGGCTGCCGAGATGCGCGACGACGCCATCTCGGGAAAGGAAGTCTGGCGCAGCGTCGCCGTCCACGGTGAAACGCCAGGCGATATTGCCGGAAAAGCTGACGCTCGGGCTGTCCGGTATCACCTCTCGCGCCACGGACCAGACGCCATCTGCGCCGACCACAAGATCCGGCTTCTTGCCGGTGACATAGGCGAGGCTGTCGATGCCGACGCCTGCAACCCGTCGTCCGAGATGAAGTTTGCACAACGGTTCGGACAGCACCGCATGCAGCAGTGCCTGTTGCAGGGTGGAGCGATGCAAGACCCCGTAAGGCTGTCCCCAGCGCTGGCGCGCAAAATCGCCGGCGGGTACTTCGGCCAGTGTCTTCAGGCTCTTGCCCGAGGCGAGCCGAATCGACTTCGGTTCAAGCCAGTGCCGCTCGATCTCGGCAAGCACGCCAAGTGCCGCCAGCACCGATGTCGCATTGGGCGATAGCTGCAGGCCGGCACCAACCTCGCCAAGCTGCGGCGCCTGTTCGATGATGTCGGATGAGATGCCTTTTTGCGCCAGCGAAAGCGCAGCGGTAAGACCGGCTATGCCGGCCCCGACAATGGCGGCGTGCGTGATGGACATGATGAATGCCGATCGCGACGCTGCGTCTTACGCCGCCTTGATGTGGTAAACGCAGCCGGGCGGGTTGGTCTGTTCGGCCTTCAGGCTCGGATTGTAGCGATAGAGTGTGGAGCAATAGGAGCAGACCTTCTCGGTGTCGTGGCCGAGATCGATGAAGATATGCGGATGATCGAACGGCGAGGATGCGCCGGTGCACATGAATTCCTTCACGCCGATTTCAATCACGCGATGACCGCCGTCGTTCTGGAAGTGGGGAATCGTGTGGCCGGCCATGTCAGTCTCCGAATATGCTGTTTGTTTGGCGCGAACTTTAGCGCCATCCGGCTGAAAAGTGTAGAGCCAAAGCACTCGCGAACCCACAGAAAATCGGCCTGCGGCAATTGATGTCAGGTCGTCAATCAATATGGTGGCGAACCTGACGACCTGCCCCAAGATCTCTAAGGACTGCCCATGAATCTCGACGCCCCCGCTTTTTCCCGCTTTCGCCATAGCGGTCTCGAATTCGCCTTTTTCGATGAGGGCGATCCGAGCGGCGCGCCGGTGCTGATGATCCATGGCTTTGCGTCGTCGGCGAGCGTCAACTGGGTTTATCCGGGTTGGCTGAAAACGCTGGGTGACGCCGGCTACCGGGTGATTGCGCTGGACAATCGCGGCCATGGAGCGACCGACAAGCCGCACGATCCGCAAGCCTACCGGCCGAGCCTGATGGCGGGGGATGCGGCAGCGTTGCTGACCCATCTCGGAATCGATACCGTTCATGTCTTCGGTTATTCCATGGGAGCCCGCATATCGGCATTCCTCGCGATCGAACATCCGGAACGCGTCCGTTCGCTGGTCTTCGGCGGTCTCGGTATCGGCATGTGCGATGGCGTGGGCGATTGGGATCCGATTGCCGACGCACTGCTTGCACCATCGCTGGACGATGTGACCCACGAGCGCGGCCGCATGTTTCGCGCCTTCGCCGACCAGACCAAATCCGACCGGCTGGCGCTGGCGGCCTGCATCATGACCTCGCGCGATCTGGTCGAGCGCCGTGACATTGCCAAGGTCGATGTGCCGACCCTGATCGGCGTCGGCACCAAGGATGATATTGCGGGCTCAGCTCAGGAGCTGGCAGAGCTGATGCCGCATGCGACTGCGCTGGACATCCCGGGTCGCGACCACATGCTGGCCGTCGGCGACCGTGTGTTCAAGAAAGCCGTCCTCGAATTCTATGCAGCGCTTGCCTGATCTAATCTGATCCCGGTCAGGGGGGGCTCCCGGTTGGTCCCCGATGAAGGCTTTCGGCCCGAGGTTCCGCCTATCGCCCCTGGAACCTTGGCCGGCGCCGTTCGACGAATGCGCTGCGCCCTTCCGCATAGTCGGCGCTTTCGAAAGTCTGGCCACCGATGATCTCGGCCTCGCGCAGCAGATCCTCGTCGGCCTGTTCGACGGCGCGCAGGGCAAGCTTGGAAGCGCGCACCGACAGCGGTGCATTGGCGGCGATCGTCTGGGCGAGTGCGAGGACCCGGTCGTCGAGCGTGTCAGCTTCGGTGACCTCTTGCAGGAAGCCGCATTGCTTGAGATCCACGGCTCCGAAGCTCGCTCCGGTAAACAGCGCCTTGCGGGCCAGCTGCGATCCAAGGCCCCGGACAAAGTCCTGGATTGCGTCGGCGGGGTAGGCGAGGCCAAGGCGGGCGGCCGGCACGGCAAAGCTCGCATCGGTGGATGCCAGCCTGAGGTCGGCGGCGGCCGCAAGCCCGAAGCCGCCGCCGTAGCAGATCCCCCGGATCGATGCGATCACCGGAACCGGTGCTTCGCGGACCGCCGAAAAGGCGCGGCTGTTGGCCGCTTCGTATATCTGCGCCGTCTTGCTATCCTTGCGAACCACGGCAAATTCCGAGATATCCGCGCCGGCGCTGAAGTCCTGTCTGCCGCCGCCCTGCATCACGATCACGCGCGCGTCCGCCTTGCCGTGCAGCCAGCGCAGGGCATCCGGGATTGCCTGCCACATTGCACCGGAAATCGCGTTCTTGCGGGCAGGGTTATCGATCAGCAGGAAACCGGTTCCGTCTTCGCAGGAGGCCTTGATCTGACCATTGGCAAATTCGCTGATGCGTTTCATTTTAGAAGTCCATTTGAGTTCGGTGCGGGTTGGATTATATACTGCGCTCTGAGACAAACGAGGAGACCGGAAATGGTCGCACAGAACGACGCCCTCAAGGTGGATGTGGTCAAGTCGATGGACCCGATCTGGGACAGCCTTCGGCATGAGGCCCGCACGGCCGCCGATCGCGATTCCATGCTGGCTGCATTTTTCCATTCGACCGTGCTCAGCCACCGTTCGCTCGAGGACTGCGTCGTCTACCGCATCTGTGAACGCCTGGATCATAGCGACCTGCCGGCAATCGTTCTGCGCCAGGCGTTTGACGAGATGCTGGCGGACTGGCCGGAATGGGGCTCCATCCTGCGTGTCGATATCCAGGCCGTCTACGACCGCGATCCGGCCTGCACCCGCTTTATCGAGCCGGTTCTCTATTTCAAGGGTTTCCACTCGATCCAGACCCATCGTCTTGCCCATTGGCTGTGGAACCGCGGCCGCCGCGATTTCGCGCTTTATCTGCAGAGCCGGTCCTCGAACATCTTCCAGACGGATATCAATCCGGCGGCACGGATCGGCAAGGGCATCTTCCTCGATCACGCGACCGGCCTTGTCGTGGGCGAAACGGCACGGATCGGCGACAACGTCTCCATCCTCCACGGCGTTACGCTTGGCGGCACCGGCAAGGAAGGCGCCGACCGCCATCCGAAGATCGGCGACGGCGTGATGATCGGTGCCGGTGCCAAGGTTCTCGGCAATATCGAGATCGGCTGCTGCTCGCGCATCGCGGCCGGATCCGTCGTCCTGAAGCCGGTACCCTCGGCCGTTACTGTTGCCGGCGTGCCGGCCCGCATCGTCGGTGAAGCCGGCTGCGCCGAGCCGTCGCGCTCGATGGACCAGATGATCGCCTCAGACGACTGAGCAGGGACCCCATCATCGGCGCATGATCGCGCATTGATGGGACAAACTTGCCTTTGCGTCTTTACATCGGCGGAAAGGCCATGCCACAAGCGGCGCAAATCAAAGACAGCCGATGGAGAGACAGCGTGAAACCTGACGAAATCAAGAAGCTCGACGCCTATTTCAAGCGCACTTTCAACCCTTCCATGGTCGTCAAGGCCCGCCCGCGCAAGGATGACTCTGCCGAGGTCTATGTCGGCGACGAGTTTCTCGGCGTCGTCTTCAAGGACGAGGAAGACGGCGATCTGTCCTACAATTTCTCGATGGCGATCCTCGACGTCGATCTGTGATTTTCGGCTGAAGCCTTAGGTTGAAGGCGAGCTAATATATATCTTGTCATTCAATGATGTGGGGCCGCCTCGTGAGAGGTCGGCCCTTTTCTCTGCAGAAAAACACAACCATGGATGTTTGTGCGACGCACAATTCTACTTGACGACATTTGTGCGGCTGCTATGTTTCGAACTTCTGAAATAAAGCGCTGACGGAGGACGCAAATGATCAATTTTGATGACGCCAACAAGAAGGGCAAGGAAGCCATGGAAGGCATGCTGAAAAACTATTCGGAAGTGACGAAGGGTTTCCAGGCAATCGCTGCCGAGGCGACCGATTATTCCAAGAAGTCGTTTCAGGACGTCGCGTCTTTCATGGAATCGCTGACAGGCGTGAAGAGCATGGAAGCTGCCTTCGAATTACAGACCAGCTTCATGAAATCCTCCTACGAGGGCTTCATTGCCGAGGCGACCAAGATGGGCGAGATGTATTCCGAACTCGCAAAGACGGTCTACAAGCCCTATGAGGCGCCGCTGGGTAAATCGATCGTGCCTTTCTCCACCGCCGCTTGATCGAACCTTGCGCGTAGCATGCGAGACCGGTCGTGCCCAGCACGGCCGGTCTTGCCATTTGTGGCCTCTGGTATAACCTGTAACTTCATTTTGTTGGGCTTTCCGACCCTCGTGACAAATTGTCATCGACATCGATCGGGGGGGCTTAAAATCACCGAATTAAGAACTACCTTACTGTGCTGAATGTTCGTCCGCCTTTGCTGCGTAACGGCAAACAGGCCGGACAACGGAGAATGAACTGAAATGATCGCTATGCCGGTCTTCATGCAAAGCCAGCGCGACGGGGACAATGCCAACCGCGGCACCTCGGTCATCACGCGCACCAAGCCGAAGACAAAGAAGCCGAACTTGTACCGCGTCCTGCTTCTCAACGACGACTACACCCCGATGGAATTTGTCATCCATATTCTGGAGCGCTTTTTTCAAAAGGATAGGGAAGCCGCCACTCGCATCATGTTGCAGGTCCACAATCACGGTGTGGGCGAGTGTGGTGTCTTTACCTATGAAGTTGCCGAGACCAAGGTGAGCCAAGTGATGGATTTCGCAAGGCAGCATGAGCATCCGCTTCAGTGTGTCATGGAAAAAAAGTGAGGACCAGACGTGCCAACATTTTCTCCCAGCCTCGAAAAAGCGCTGCATCAGGCACTGACCTACGCCAACGAGCGCCATCATGAATATGCGACGCTCGAACATCTGCTTCTGGCGTTGATCGACGATGCCGATGCAGCGGCGGTGATGGGGGCGTGCAACGTCAACCTCGATGCGTTGCGCAAGAATGTCTCCGAATATGTCGACAACGATCTTTCCAACCTGATCACCGGTTATGACGAAGACTCCAAGCCGACGTCCGGCTTCCAGCGCGTCATCCAGCGAGCTGTGATCCATGTCCAGTCCTCCGGTCGCGAAGAAGTGACCGGCGCAAACGTGCTTGTGGCGATCTTCGCCGAGCGCGAGAGCCACGCTGCGTATTTCCTGCAGGAACAGGAAATGACCCGCTATGACGCTGTCAACTATATCTCCCACGGCATCGGCAAGCGCCCGGGCGCTTCCCAGGTTCGCAGCCCGCGTGGTGCCGAGGAAGGCGAGGCCGAGGCCAAGCCCGGTCGCGAGCAGGAAGAGGGCGCGGCCAAAGGCAAGCAGGAGGCTCTGAAGGCTTATTGCGTCAATCTCAATGAGAAGGCCAAGACCGGCAAGATCGATCCGCTGATCGGCCGCCATTCCGAGGTCAACCGGACGATCCAGGTGCTGTGCCGCCGGTCGAAGAATAATCCGCTTTATGTCGGTGATCCCGGCGTCGGCAAGACCGCGATTGCTGAAGGCCTCGCCAAGCGTATCGTCGAAGGCAAGGTGCCGGAAGCGCTGGCGGATGCAACGATCTTCTCGCTCGACATGGGAACGCTGCTCGCCGGTACCCGCTATCGCGGTGACTTCGAGGAGCGTTTGAAGCAGGTCGTCAAGGAACTTGAGGATTATCCGGGCGCCGTGCTGTTCATCGACGAGATCCACACCGTTATCGGTGCCGGTGCAACGTCGGGTGGTGCGATGGATGCTTCGAACCTGTTGAAGCCAGCCCTGTCGTCGGGCGCAATCCGCTGCATCGGGTCGACCACCTACAAGGAATACCGCCAGTTCTTCGAAAAGGACCGGGCACTGGTGCGCCGTTTCCAGAAGATCGACGTCAATGAGCCGTCGATCGATGATGCGATCGAGATCATGAAGGGCCTCAAGCCCTATTTCGAGGACTATCACAAGCTGCGTTACACCAACGAGGCGATCAAGTCGGCTGTCGAACTCTCGGCCCGCTACATCTCCGACCGCAAGCTGCCCGACAAGGCGATCGATGTGATCGACGAGACGGGTGCGGCCCAGATGCTGCTGCCGGCCTCCAAGCGCCGCAAGCTGATCACCGAGAAGGAGATCGAGGTCACCATCGCGACGATGGCCCGCATTCCGCCGAAGACGGTCTCCAAGGATGACGAGATGGTTCTCGCCAATCTGGAGAAGGAACTGCGTTCCGTCGTCTACGGTCAGGATACCGCGATCGAGGCGCTGTCGACCGCGATCAAGCTGGCCCGTGCCGGCCTGCGCGAACCGAACAAGCCGATCGGATCCTACGTCTTCTCGGGCCCGACCGGCGTCGGAAAGACGGAAGTCGCCAAGCAGTTGGCCGCCTCGCTCGGCGTCGAGATGCTGCGCTTCGATATGTCGGAATACATGGAGCGGCACACGGTTTCGCGCCTGCTTGGCGCACCTCCCGGCTATGTCGGCTTCGACCAGGGTGGTCTGCTGACAGACGGCGTCGACCAGCATCCCCATTCGGTCGTGCTGCTTGATGAGATCGAGAAGGCGCATCCGGATATCTACAATATCCTGCTGCAGGTCATGGACCATGGCTCGCTGACCGACCACAACGGCAAGAAGATCGACTTCCGCAACGTCATCCTGATCATGACGACCAACGCGGGCGCGTCCGAAATGGCGAAGTCGGCCATCGGCTTCGGCTCGTCCAAGCGCACCGGCGAAGACGAAGAGGCGATCAACCGCCTGTTCACGCCGGAGTTCCGCAATCGTCTCGATGCGATCATCCCGTTCGCGTCGCTGCCGAGCGAGGTCATTCACAAGGTCGTGCAGAAGTTCGTCATGCAGTTGGAAGCACAGCTGTCGGAGCGCGGCGTGACCTTCGACCTGTCCGAGGCCGCCATCGCCTGGCTGGCAACGCGCGGCTATGATGAAAAGATGGGGGCACGTCCGCTCGGTCGTGTCATCCAGGAGCACATCAAGAAGCCGCTCGCCAACGAGATCCTGTTCGGCAAGCTGAAGAAGGGTGGTCTGGTCAAGGTCGGTGTCAAGACCGATGCCGCCGGTGAGGACATGCTCGATCTGGAGGCCATTTCCGAAGTGGCTCCCGTCAAGCCGAAGCCGGAAGCCGAAGTCGTGGCTGAAAAGTCGGCCAAGGGCAGGAAAAAGCCGGCGACCAAGGCTGTGGTCGCTGAGGAAGATGGCGATACCGCCGTGATCGAAGCACCGAAGCCGGCAAAGCGCAGCGCCGTGCCGAAGGTGCCGAAGAAGAAATAAGCGTCACGTCACGCTGGACGAACCGGTGCCGGGCAATGCCCGGCACTTCTTTTTGCCGCATCGGAACAGTGCATGTCTTCGGTTTCCTCTGACCTATCCCAGACCCGCTGGTTTCTTGCCGGAATGCGTGGCCTTTTCAGCCTCCCTGCCATCATCCTGATGGTCTCTTTCGTCGGCTTTTCAGCCTTTGCGCTGGAATCCGGCATCAGTCGTTCCGAGGCGATGTTCATGACGGCGATGGTCTGGGCGCTGCCGGCCAAGATGATCCTGATCGGTACGGTGACCAGTGGCGCCAATCTTCTGGCCGTGTTTCTCGCGGTCTCGCTGTCCTCGATCCGCCTCATGCCGATGGTGGCCTCGCTGGTGCCGGAAATGCGCACGTCGCGCACGCCCACATGGCTTTTGTTGGTGCTGTCGCATTTCGTCGCGATCACCGCCTGGGTCTTTGCCATGGGCCGCTTCAAGGATGTGCCGCGTGAGGGACGGGTTGCCTTCTTTGCCGGTTTTGGCATCACGCTGGTAACGGTCAACACAGCTCTGGTTGGCGTCTGCTATGGCTTGGTTGCCGCCTTTCCGCCCGTTGTCGCGGCCGTGCTGTTTTTCCTCACGCCCGTCTATTTCATCGCGTCGATCTGGGCGACCGGACGTCAGTCCGTCGTCAAGATCGCCTTCGTCATCGGCGTCGTCTCCGGACCGTTGCTGGCATTGCTGGTACCGGGTTTCGACATCCTGATCGCCGGACTGGGCGGTGGTACCCTGGCCTATCTGATCGATCGCTATCTGGTGCGTAGCGAAAAGCCCGTACCGATACCGGACGCGGCGACGGAAGAGGTGATCTGATGGCGGATTACGGTTTATATCTTGTGATCATCGTGGCCGGTTGGCTTGCTACCGACATGTGGCGCTGGCTCGGCGTTATTGCCGGCAATCGGCTGCAGGAGGGGTCGGAAGCGCTGGCCTGGGTGAGAGCGGTGGCAACTGCGCTGGTGATGGCGGTTACGGCGAAGCTGATCGTCTTCCCGGCCGGAACGCTTGAAAGCTCGCCTCTATGGCTGCGGCTGACCGCAGCCGGTCTTGGATTTGCAGCGTTTCTGCTGCTTGGCCAGCGCGTCATCGTCGGTGTGCTCGTGCCGCTGGCGATCCTGGCGGCCGGGTTGCTTTGGCTGTAGGCCATCGCCTGATCTGATCCGAGAAACGGAATACCCCCGGTGACGCGGGCATTCCGGACTGACTTCGGTCGGAGGGGCTAGAGAACTGCCTTGATCTTCTCGGCATTGGCCTTCAGCACTTCGATATCCTCCATGCCGCCGGAATGCGGCTTCAACGGCAGGCCGTCATGGCGCGGGATGACGTGGAAATGCAGGTGGAAGACGGTCTGGCCTGCGGCCGGCTCGTTGAACTGCGCCACAAAGACCCCGTCGGCGTCGAAGGCTTCCTTGGCGGCCCTGGCAAGTTTCTGCACGACAGGCATCAGCTTGACCAGGACGGCGGGATCGGCGTCGAGCAGGTTGCGCGATCCCTGTTTCGGGATGACCAGAAGATGCCCCGGTGCCTGTGGCATCACATCCATGAAGGCAAGCGTATCGGCGTCTTCATAGAGCTTCACCGAGGGAATGTCGCCCTTCAGGATCTTGGCGAAGATATTGTTCGGGTCGTAGGCGGAAATGCTCATCGTCTGTCTCCTCGATTGTGATGGCAATTAAAGGCAAGCCGTGCGCCGGATCAAGCCGGGCGAGATTTGCCTAACCATCGAATTCTTCGCCGTCGCGCGGTTGCCGGTCACCCTTGCGGAAGGGGGTATGTTCGTCGAGATAGTCGCCCATCTGTTCCACCTCGCGTCGCTCGTGCTCGAGATAGTCGCCGACGGCGCGCCGCAGCCCGGCATGGGCAATGAAATGGGCGGATTGGGTGACGACCGGCTGGTATCCGCGCGCCAACTTGTGTTCCCCTTGCGCACCGGCCTCAACGCGCGCCAGCCCCTTGGCGAGGGCAAAATCGATCGCCTGATGATAGCAGACCTCGAAATGCAGATAGGGATGGTCTTCGATGCAGCCCCAATGACGGCCGTAGAGCGCGTCCGCGCCGATGAAATTGATCGCACCGGCGATATAGCGGCCTTCGCGCTTGGCCATCACCAGCAAGACGTCGTCGGCCATGCGTTCGCCGATCAGCGAATAGAAATCACGGGTCAGGTAGGGACGCCCCCATTTGCGGCTGCCGGTATCCATGTAGAAGGCGAAGAACTGATCCCAGATTTCCTCGGTCAGATCCTTGCCGGTCAACCAGTCGATCGTGATGCCGTTTGCCAGAGCATTGCGGCGCTCCTTGCGCAGGTTCTTGCGCTTGGAAGACGACAGCTCAGCCAGAAAGGCCTCGTGGTCCCGGTAGCCCTTGTTGAGGAAGTGGAATTGCTGGTCCATGCGATGCAGAAATCCAGCATCCGTAAGGGAAGAAAGCTCGTCATGCGGAATGAATGTCACATGCGCCGAGGACAGGCCGAGCTCCGATGTCACCTGCCTGAGGCCCTGCGCCAGCAGTGCTGAAACACGGCCGTTGTCTTGTCCCTCGCGCACCAGAAGTCGCGGGCCTGTGGCAGGCGTGAAAGGGGTGCATGCCTGGAGCTTGGGGTAGTAATTTCCCCCGGCGCGCCGGAAGGCATCGGCCCAGCTGTGGTCGAAGACATACTCCCCCTGGCTGTGGCTTTTCAGATAGCAGGGAATTGCCCCGACAAGCTCGTCGTCTTCCTCGAGCAACAGGTGGTGACCGAGCCAGCCGGTTTCGGCGACTGCGGAGCCGGACTCCTCCAGCGACGACAGGAAGGCATGCGAGCTGAAGGGATTGTAGTTTGGTCCGGAGCGCGAGGCCCCGGACAGTTTTGCCCATTTCGCCGGATCAATCTCCGAGAAGGAACGGACTATGCGGATCGTCACCTCGTCTGCCATGGATCTCCCGTCAGGCAATCGCCGGCGAGGTCCGCGGGTCGAAGCCTTCGAATGTCATCTGATCAGCATATGTATAGGTCTGCGTCCGCATGATTTCATCCCTGACGGTCCAGGTAATTACCGGAGTCCCTCTTTCACGCTGGCCCGAAATGAAGCTGTTAGGCAGATGCGCGACCGCATAGGAGACAAAGTCGAGCCCGAGCGACATGGCCTCTTCATGTGCTTCGAACTGCTCCGGTCGTGCCCCTTCGGCAGTCAGGCCAACCGGGTAGGGGCATTCGACGGCCTTCAGGGCGCGCAGCAGGTGATAGTCGAAGCTCATCAGCGCCACTTTGCCCTGATAGCCCTCCAGAACCTCCAGCACGCTTTCGACGAAGCCATCGTCCTGCTCCGCATCGATGCCCTTCAGTTCGATCACCAGAGGTACGCGACCCTTCACCAGATCCAGCATCTTTTTCAATGTCGGGATCCGATCGGCCGTGCCACCGATCGACATCATGCCCAGTTCGCCGGCGGTACGCTCGCGAACCTCGCCCGCAAGGCTGCACAGCCGCTGCAGGTCATGGTCGTGAAAAACCATCGGCACGCTGTCGGACGACAGCTGGATATCGCATTCGATGGCAAACCCAGCCTCGATCGCCCGTGAAAACGCCGAAAGCGTATTTTCCCAGACCGCCTTGTTCATGTCGTGAAAGCCGCGATGAGCGACCGGAACATCCTTGATCCAGTCTGCACTCACAGCTTGATCTCCAGGATGGCATCGATCTCGACGGCAGCATTGAGCGGCAGCGACGCCATGCCAACGGCAGCGCGCGCATGTTTGCCGGCTTCGCCGAGAACCTTGGCAATCAGGTTCGATGCGCCGTTGATCACCAGATGCTGTTCGACAAAGCCCGGCGCCGAGGCAACGAAGCCGTTCAGCTTGATCACGCGGGTGATGCGCGACAGGTCTCCGGCAAGCGCAGCGCTTGCCTGGGCCAGGATATTGATGGCGCAGAGTTCGGCGGCGCGCTGGGCGTCGGCCAGCACGACATCGGCACCGACCAGGCCGGTGACCGCAATTTTGCCGCCTTCAATGGGTAGCTGGCCCGACAGATAAAGCAGATTGCCGCTGATCACATAAGGCACATAGTTGGCCGCTGGAGCGGCTGCCTCGGGTAGGGTGATTCCCAATGCCTGGAGGCGGCTGTCGATGGTGTCGGACATGTGAATTTCCCGGTCTTGTTGATAAACAGTGAGAAAGAGAACGCGGACAAAAGCATGTCTCGCTTTTGCCGAATGTGTTCTTATAACATCGATGGCGAGTCCAACAGGAGGTGATCGATGTTTCGTTCGCGCATGGCCCTTGTCGCCACAGCTACCCTTGTTTCCGGGATGGGGCTTGGCCCCGTGCAAGCTGCGGGCGTGATCGGTTTGGCACCACATCGTGCCATCTACGATGTCGTGCTGAAGGAAGCCTCAGACCGCTCCGGCATTGAAAGCGTGCGCGGGCGGATGGTCTATGAGTTCAACGGCTCGACCTGCAAGGGCTACAATACCCAGTTCCGGTTCGTCACCCGCATCGATGTCGGCGACGGTGTCCGCGTCACCGATCAGCGAAGCTCGACCTTCGAGGATGTGGCGGGCGGCAAGTTCCGCTTCGACAACAAGTCCTTCACCGACGACCAGCTCGACAAGGATGTCACCGGTGCGGCTTCCGACACCGACGGCAAGGTCAAGATCGAACTGACCGGCCCCGACAAGCGCGCCGTCGAACTGGCAGACAGCCGTTTTCCCGCCGAGCACATGCTGGAAGTGATTGCCCTGGCACGCAAAGGCCAGCGCGTGTTCGAATCACGCATCTTCGATGGTTCCGAAGACGGCGACCAGACGTTCCTGACGACCACTGTCGTCGGCGCAGCGCAAAAGGCGACCGGCGCTGATCCCGAGGTGAAAGCCGTCGCGCCATTGGCCGGTGCCGACTACTGGCCGGTCTCGATTGCCTATTTCGACGAAAAGGCGAAGGGCGACCAGCTGCCGATCTACAGTCAGTCCTTCAAGCTTTACGACAATGGCGTCACCCGTGACCTGACCCTGGACTATGGCGACTTCATTCTGTCGGGAAAGCTGACCAAGCTGGAACTGCTCGGCAAGACGGATGGTGACTGTAAATAGGACGCGAAACGCGGCTGCTGTTGAAGTTTTCCGCCGATAGTGCTTGATTTTCACCGTCTGCCCCTGTATGGGCGGCTTCATTCCACACGTAAGGCTTGGGATTGTCCGGGAGAAATCCGGATGGTTCCGCCCGGTGGCATCTTCGAAGAGGATGCTGTTCGCCTTGCGGAGGTTCAACCGGAAAAGGATAACTAGGCATGGCATTGCCCGATTTCTCTATGCGTCAGCTTCTCGAAGCTGGCATTCACTTCGGCCACCAGACACACCGCTGGAACCCGAAGATGAAGCCGTACATCTTCGGCGATCGTAACAACATCCACATCATCGACCTGGCTCAGACTGTACCGATGCTGTCGCGCGCCCTGCAGGTCGTGTCCGACACTGTTGCTCGCGGCGGTCGCGTTCTGTTCGTCGGCACCAAGCGCCAGGCGTCGGAAATCATCGCTGACAGCGCCAAGCGTTCGGCCCAGTACTACGTCAACTCCCGCTGGCTCGGCGGCATGATGACCAACTGGAAGACCATTTCGAACTCGATCGCTCGTCTGCGCAAGCTTGATGAAATTCTCGCTTCGGACGCTTCCGGCTATTCCAAGAAGGAACGCCTGAACCTCGAGCGCGAACGCGAAAAGCTCGACAAGGCCCTCGGCGGTATCAAGGACATGGGCGGCACGCCGGACCTGATGTTCATCATTGACACCAACAAGGAAAAGATCGCGATCGACGAAGCCAAGCGCCTCGGCATCCCGGTTGTTGCCGTGATCGACTCGAACTGCGATCCGGACCTGATCGACTACGCGATCCCGGGCAATGACGACGCTTCGCGCGCCATCGCTCTGTACTGCGACCTGATCGCACGCGCCGCCATCGACGGCATCGCTCGCCAGCAGGGCGCGTCGGGTCGTGATATCGGCGCTTCTGCCGAAACCCCGATCGAGCCGGCTCTGGAAGCTGAATCCGAAGCCTGATGCTTCACGCGGCGGATTTGCGTCTGCCGCGACTTCCCGAACAGGGAACTGCCGCCCGTCAGCTCGCATGAGCAGCGGGCGGCTTCCGTTCTTCCGCCGATCTGCTCTCTGCGTGAGGGCAGGGCACAGAAGACGGCAGATTGTTTCCGTGGTGACCCGCTTCATCACGTTGTCACACTTCCGGGTACATTTCGTCCCCCAAACAGGGTGCAGTCCATGAGTCCCGCGGATGATTGGTGCACCGCCTGAACAGACAAGAGGCACACAATGGCTGAAATCACTGCAGCACTGGTAAAGGAACTGCGCGAAAAGTCCGGCGCAGGCATGATGGATTGCAAGAAGGCTCTGATCGAGAACAACGGCGACGTCGAAGCCTCGATCGACTGGCTGCGCGCCAAGGGCATCTCCAAGGCCGACAAGAAGTCCGGCCGCACGGCTGCTGAAGGCCTGGTCGCCATTGCTGGCGCCGGCCACAAGGCTGTCATCGTCGAGCTGAATTCGGAAACCGACTTCGTTGCCCGCAACGATGCCTTCCAGGACCTCGTCCGCGGCATTGCCAACGTTGCCCTGTCGACCGACGGTTCGGTTGAAGCCATTTCGGCTGCGACTTATCCGGTTTCCGGCAAGCCGGTTGCCGATACAATCAAGGATGCGATCGCGACCATCGGCGAGAATATGACGCTCCGTCGTGCGGCCAAGCTTGAAGTTGCACATGGCGTTGTCGCCACATACGTGCACAACGCTGCCGGCGACGGCATCGGCAAGCTCGGCGTCCTGGTTGCGCTGAAGTCGGAAGGCGACAAGGCCGTTCTGACCTCGATCGGCCGCCAGGTTGCCATGCACATTGCTGCGACCAACCCGCTTGCCATCCGCGCTGAGGAAGTCGATGCGACTGTCGCCGAGCGCGAACGCAACGTCTTCATCGAGCAGGCTCGCGAATCCGGCAAGCCGGAAGCGATCATCGAAAAGATGGTTGAAGGCCGCATGCGCAAGTTCTTCGAAGAAGTGGCCCTTCTGTCGCAGGCTTTCGTCATCAACCCCGACCTGACGGTTGGCGACGCGATCAAGGCAGCCGAAAAGGAAGCCGGCGCATCGATCGAAGTCACCGGCATGGCACGTCTTCTCCTCGGCGAAGGCGTCGAGAAGGAAGAAAGCGACTTCGCTGCCGAAGTTGCTGCTGTCGCCAAGGGCTGATTGTAAACACGCTCCTTCTTTAGGGAAAACATCGGGCATCGCGTGACAACGCGGTGCCCTTCGTGTATCCGGCTCAGAGTTGAATTCGGGAGCTTCCATGACTGCCAAACCACTGTTCAAACGCGTTCTCCTGAAGTGCTCCGGCGAAGCCCTGATGGGCAGCCAGGGATTCGGGATCGATGTTGCGGTCGCCGACCGCATCGCGGGTGATATTGCCGAAGCCCGCAACATGGGCGTCGAAGTGGGTATTGTCGTCGGCGGCGGCAACATTTTCCGCGGCGTGGCCGTTGCTTCCAAGGGCGGCGACCGGGTCACCGGCGACCACATGGGCATGCTCGCAACGGTGATCAACGCTCTGGCGCTGGCGACCTCGTTGCGCAAGCTGAATATCGACACTGTTGTCCTGTCGGCGATTGCCATGCCGGAGATCTGCGAGAGCTTTTCCCAGCGCGTCGCAATTCATCATCTGTCCCAGGGGCGCGTGGTGATCTTCGCCGGCGGCACCGGCAATCCGTTCTTCACCACCGATTCCGCCGCCGCTTTGCGCGCCGCCGAAATGGGTGCGCAGGCCATTTTCAAGGGTACACAGGTCGACGGTATCTATTCCGCCGATCCGAAGAAGGACCCGGCGGCCACTCGCTTCGATCGCCTGACCCATGATGAAGTCCTGCAGAAGGGGCTTGCCGTCATGGACGTGGCTGCCGTTGCGCTGGCCCGCGAAAATCATATTCCGATTATCGTCTTTTCCATCCATGAAAAGGGCGGTTTCGGCGAGATCCTTTCGGGTCGTGGTCTGATGACCATCGTCACCGACAATTGAAATGGCCAGGGTGCGCTCTGAGGAGCCGCCGGCCGCAAGACCAATGGGAGAACCATTATGACTGCAGGGGTTGATCTCAACGATCTGAAGCGCCGCATGGACGGCGCCATCAATGCCTTCAAGCACGACATCGCGTCGCTGCGCACAGGCCGTGCCTCGGCCAATATTCTCGATCCGGTGACCGTCGACGCATACGGTTCGCGCGTACCGTTGAACCAGGTGGCCAACGTCACCGTTCCCGAGCCGCGCATGCTTGGCATCTCCGTCTGGGACAAGTCGATGGTCAGCGCCGTCGACCGTGCGATCCGCGAGGCCAATCTCGGCCTGAACCCGATCATGGACGGCCAGAACCTGCGCATTCCCTTGCCGGAATTGAACGAAGAGCGCCGCAAGTCGCTCGTCAAGGTGGCGCATGATTATGCCGAGAAGGCCAAGGTTGCGATCCGCCACGTCCGCCGCGACGGTATGGAAGGCCTGAAGAAGGCCGAGAAGGATGGCACGATCGGCCAGGACGAAAGCCGTTCCAAGTCCGAGAAGGTACAAAAGATGACCGACGACACGATTGTTGACGTCGACCGCTTGCTCGCCGAGAAGGAAAAGGAAATCATGCAGGTATAGGATGCGTTCGCGCATCTGCACCTGTATTGCCGCTTGGACTTGAACCACATGTCGACAGCACAAAATCGCGCCGCTCCGGAGCATGTTGCGATCATCATGGATGGCAACGGCCGCTGGGCCAATGCCCGTGGCTTGCCGAGGGCCCTTGGCCATCGCAAGGGCGTCGAGGCGGTGCGCGAGACGGTGCGTGCCGCGCGTGAGACAGGCATCGGCTTCTTGACTTTGTTTGCCTTTTCCTCCGAGAACTGGCGTCGGCCGGAAGCGGAGGTCAACGAACTTTTTGGCCTGCTGAAGACCTTCATCCGTCGTGACCTTGCGGATTTGAACCGCGGCAATGTTCGTATCCGCATCATCGGTGATCGCGTGCGTCTGCGCGATGACATTCGCGACCTGCTGCTGGAGGCGGAAGATGCCACCGTCGCCAATACCGGCCTCACCCTGGTCATCGCCTTCAACTATGGCGCGCGTGACGAGATTGCGCGGGCCGCGGCCCACCTTGCCGCAGAAGTGCAGGCCGGCCGGCTCAAAGCAGATGAGATCGATGCGCAGAAGCTGAATGACAGCCTCGACACGGCAGGCATTCCCGACCCGGACCTGATCATCCGCACCAGTGGCGAGGAACGGCTGTCGAATTTTCTGCTCTGGCAGGCGGCCTATGCCGAGCTGATGTTCGTGCCGGAATACTGGCCGGATTTCACGCCGGAAATCTTCTATGCGGCACTGGAACGTTACGCGGCACGTGACCGGCGTTTCGGGGGCATTGCACCCGCCGCCGTGGCGATCGGTTCGTGATGGCAAGGATGTCCCGAGAACTGACGCTCCGCATCTATTCCGCCATCGTCATGATCCTGGTTGTGCTGGTTGCAACCTGGTTTGGTGGCATCGCCTTCCGCATTCTGGCTGCTGTCATCGGCCTGCTCGTCTACTACGAGTGGTCCAAAATGACACGCCTTGCCGAACACAACATGCGGGGACATGCGTTCGGCTGGTTTTCGATGGTGCTGATTGCCCTCAACCTTGTTTTCGGCGCGGCAGATCTGAACGTGCCGCTGTTTGCCGGTCTCGTGGTGACTGCTGCGCTGCCTTCTCTTTTCGGGCGCTGGAGCTGGTGGCAGGCCGGCGGCATCTTCTATTCCGGCTTGAGTGCGATTTCCCTGTCGGCGATCCGTGGCGAGGATACGCTGGGTCTGGTCGCCATGCTCTTCGTATTCGTCATCGTCTGGTCGACCGACATTCTCGCCTATTTCGTCGGGCGTGCCATCGGCGGCCCAAAGCTTGCTCCGCGCATCTCGCCCGGCAAGACCTGGTCCGGTGCGATTGGCGGGACCGTTGCTGGCGTGGCCGGTGGCATCGGCGTCGCACTGATGCATTTTCAGGATGTGGGAATTTGGATACCGGCGGTCGCTCTGGTACTGTCTGTTTCGAGCCAGATCGGCGACCTGTTCGAATCTTTTATCAAGCGTCGATTCGGCGTGAAGGACTCCAGCAAGCTGATTCCCGGGCACGGTGGCGTCATGGATCGTGTTGACGGCCTTGTATTTGCCTGTTTTGCAGCATTCTTTCTTGCCATAGGTTTCTCCGCAGGCGGCGGCGGCTCGGTAGTCTCTCTGGGAGCCTTCCTGTTCGGCCTCTGATTATGGCAGATCGGGGCAGGGCTGACGTTTAACCTTTCGCGGCCCTTGGCCGTTTGGAAACGGATCATGGATCACATCACCTCAGTCTTCGGCTTTCTCGGCGGGTATATCCTTCCCTATATCGTCATCCTCTCCCTTCTGGTCTTCATCCATGAGCTTGGGCACTATCTGGCGGGTCGCTGGTCGGGCATTCGTGTCCTGGCATTTTCCGTCGGCTTCGGTCCGGAGTTGATCGGCTTCACCGACAAACATGGAACACGTTGGAAAATATCGGCTATTCCGCTTGGCGGCTATGTTCGGTTCTTTGGCGACGCCGATGCTGCGAGCCGGCCGGACAGCGAGGAACTGACGCAACTGACCGATGAGGAGAAGGCGCAGACGCTCGGTGGTGCCGCATTGTGGAAGCGTGCTGTCACGGTTGCCGCCGGTCCGATCGCCAACTTCATCCTCGCGATCTTCATCTTCGCCGTCATGTTCGCAACCATGGGTAAATCGGTTGCAGACCCGGTCGTTGCCGAATTGAAGCCGGGCAGCGTGGCGGAAGCGGTCGGCGTCAAGCCGGGCGATGTTCTGATCGCCCTGGATGGCCGGCGCATCGAGACCTTCGACGAAGTCGTGCGCTATATCAGCATGCGCCCGGAGCTTCCGGTCAAGGTAACCGTCCGGCGTGCCGAAAGTGAAATCGATTTCGACATGGTGCCGCGGCGCGCGGTGATCGCCGACAGCTTCGGCAACGAGATGGAAGTCGGCCAGATCGGCATTATCACCAATCAAAGTTCCGGCAACTTCCGCGTCGTCGAACTGTCACCGCTCCAGGCTGTCTGGGAGGGCTTTCGCCAGACCGGACACATCATCACGGGAACGTTCGATTATATCGGAAACATGATTGCCGGCCGCATGAATGCCGACCAGTTGGGTGGTCCGGTGCGCGTTGTTCAGGCCTCGGGTGAAATGGCGACGCTGGGCGTTATCGCTCTGTTAAATCTAGCCGCTGTTCTTTCGGTTTCCCTGGGGCTTTTGAATTTGATGCCAGTTCCGGTCCTTGACGGCGGGCATCTGGTTCTCTACGCGATTGAAGCCGTGCGAGGCAGACCAGTCGGTCCTGGTGCGCAGGAAATCGCCTTCCGTATCGGATTGGCAATGATCCTGTCGCTGATGGTTTTTGCGACCTGGAATGACATTAGCCGGTTGATCGGATAAGGCCTGACTTGTATTGCGCGAAAGGATTTGTTTACGCTGTTTCAAACTCGTAGTGGCGATTAGGCCACTGATTGAAATGAAGTAAACAGAAATTAACGTCCGCACTTGCTTGTAGGGTAAAACCCGTTAAAACCACACACGGGCCGGAGTCGGGGTACGGCTGCGGGACAATTGAAGAAGGTAAAGTATACACATGAAGGCTGGTTCAAGATTTTTGAACGCAGTATCGGCGGTCGCGCTGTCTGCTGGTATCGTGTCTTCGGGAGCGGGTGTTGCCGTACTTGTATCGGCTGTAGCAGCCGAGGCCGCAGTGGTTCGTAGTATCGATGTGCGTGGCGCCCAGCGAGTTGGCGCCGAGGCTGTTCGCTCCAACCTGTCGATCAAGACGGGCGAGAGCTTCTCGAACGCCGACATCGATGAATCGGTCAAGCAGCTTTATGCCACCGGCTTTTTCTCGGATGTCCGTATTTCCGTATCCGGCAGCACGCTCGTTGTTACGGTCGTGGAAAACCAGCTGATCAATCAGGTCGTCTTCAACGGCAACCGCAAGATCAAGGACGACAAGCTGGTCGGCCTGGTTCAGACGCAGCCGATGGGTCCGTATAGCGACAGCCTGATTGCGGCTGACATTCAGCGTATCAAGGAAGCTTATGCCGCAATCGGTCGCAGCGACGTCGATGTGACCACGCAGGTGGTCCCGGTCGCCGAAGGCCGTGTCAATCTCGCTTTCGTGATCAACGAAGGTGAGCGCACCAAGATCAGCCAAATCAATTTTGTTGGCAACAACGCCTATTCCGATGGTCGTCTGGCTTCCGTGCTGAACACCAAGGAATCGGGCATGCTGTCCTTCCTGACCCGCAAAGACGTCTATAACGAAGACAAGCTGCGCGCGGACGAAGAAGTGCTACGCCAGTTCTACTACAACCACGGTTATGCCGACTTCCGCGTGATCTCGTCCGAGGCGACGCTGAACGAAGCTGGCAACGAATACGTCATCAACATCACTGTTGATGAAGGTGCCCGCTACAAGTTCGGCAATGTCGCGGTGGAATCCACGGTTGACGGCATCGACGGCAAGGAACTTGAAGGTCTGCTGGAAACCAAGCCGGGCAGCACCTACAGCGCTCGCGACGTGCAGAAGTCGATGGAAGCCATCTCGCGCCGTGTTTCGGCTGCCGGTTATCCCTTCGCACGCGTCGTTCCGCGCGGTGACCGTAACTTCGAAACCAACACCATTGGCGTCACTTACCTGGTCGACCAGGGTGAGCGCGCCTATGTCGAGCGCATCGAGGTTCGTGGCAACACCCGTACCCGTGACTTCGTCATCCGTCGCGAGTTCGACATTTCCGAAGGCGATGCCTTCAACCAGGAAACCATTTCGCGCGCCAAGCGTCGCCTGGAAGCGCTCGGCTTCTTCTCGTCCGTCAACATCTCGACCCAGGCCGGCAGTGCATCTGACCGCGTCATCGTGATTGTCGACGTTCAGGATCAGCCGACCGGTTCGTTTGGTGTCGGCGCCGGTTACTCCGTCGGCGATGGCGGTCTGGTTCTGGAAGCGTCGGTGGAAGAAAAGAACTTCCTCGGTCGTGGTCAGTTCATCCGCGTGGCAGCCGGTGGCGGCTTCGATGATACGCAGACCTACAACTTCTCGTTCACAGAGCCTTATTTCCTCGGTTACCGTCTTGCCGCCGGCTTCGATCTCTTCAAGAGTTCGACCAGCAGCAATTCCAACTACGACTACGAAGAACAGGGCGGCACGATCCGCGTGACCGCGCCGATCACCGAAGATCTGGCAACCACGATCCGCTACACCTACAAGGAACTCGAATACATCAACGATGGTGCTTATGGTGCCGACGGTGTTTCGGGCGGTGGCGACGATCAGCTGGCTGCACCTTATATCGACCTGATCGATGGCAGCCCGTGGAAGCAGTCGATCCTCGGCAACACGTTTGTCTACAACACCGTGGACGACCGGCAGAACCCGCATGATGGCCTGTTTGTCAGCGTCACGCAGGAATATGCAGGCTTGGGCGGTGATTCCGACTTCTACAAGCTCTACGGCCGTGCCCGCATGTACCACACGCTGTCGGATGAATACGACCTGGTCGGTTCGATCGCGGCGTCTGCTGGTCACGTGATGCCGACCAACGGCGATCTGAACGTCTTCGATCAGTTCAAGATCGGCGGCAAGGAAATCCGTGGCTTCGAAAACGACGGTATCGGTCCGCGCATCGGGGGTGACTCGATCGGTGGCACGACTTACTTCGCAGCGTCAGCCGAAGCGACCTTCCCGATGCCGCTCATCCCGCAGGATCTCAACTTCCGCGGCGCAGTGTTCGCAGATGCCGGTACCCTTTATGGTAACGATGTTTCGAACAGTGCAGGCGTCGTTGGTACGGATCTGACGATCCGTGCGTCGGTCGGTGCTGGTATCCTGTGGAATTCGCCTTTCGGTGCCCTGCGCCTTGACTACGCGGTTCCGGTTGCCAAGGAAGACTTCGACGAAGTGCAGGAGTTCCGCTTCAGCATGGCGAACCAGTTCTAAGACTGGCGGTCCAGAACTGCTGACTGAATGACGTTCTGGAGCGTTTTCTGATGGAGCATAATCATTTCTTTCCGCCCCATGCCGGGGTGACGCTTGCAATGCTTGCGGCACACACGGGGGCGGAGTTGCAGAATGCAGAGGCTGGCGAACGGATCGTTGGATCCGTTTCGCCGGTATCTCGTGCCAAGGCGGGCGATGTTTGTTACATCCTGTCACGCCGTAGCAAGGAAGAGTTGAAGACCTGCGAGGCTTCGGCGATCTTCTGCGACAAGGCGCTGCTTTCGCTGATCCCCGATCATATTCCCGTTCTTCTGACCAAAGCTCCGGCCATGGCATTTGCATTGGCAGGCGCGCTGTTTCATCCGTCGGCAATGCGTCCGACGCGCATGAGCAGCGAAACGTTGACGATTTCGCCAGCCGCTTTTGTGGACCCGACCGCGCGCCTTGAGGCGGGCGTCGAAGTTGAGCCGATGGCTGTCATTGGCGCCGATGTCGAGATTGGTGAGGGCACCCGCATTGGTCCTGGTGTCGTCATTGGCCCTGGCGTCCGCATCGGTCGCGATTGTACCATTGCAGCCGGCGCCACCGTTCAGGTCGCCCTGATCGGCAACAATGTCATCATCCACAATGGTGCGCGGATCGGCCAGGACGGCTTCGGTTATGCGCCGGGACCGCGCGGCATGATCAAGATCGTCCAGGTTGGGCGCGTGATTATCCAGGATCATGTCGAGATCGGCGCCAATACGACGATCGATCGTGGGACGATGGATGACACGGTGATCGGTGAAGGCACCAAGATCGACAATCTGGTCCAGATTGGTCACAACGTTCGCATCGGCCGTCACTGCGGTATCGTCAGCCAGGTCGGCATTGCCGGCAGCACGCGCATCGGCGACGGCGTGATGATTGGCGGCGCCTGTGGCGTCAACGGACATATCACGATCGGTGACGGTGCCCAGATCGCGGCGATGAGCGGTGTTCTGTCGGATGTCCCGCCCGGTGAGCGTTATGGCGGTGTTCCGGCCCGCCCAATGAAGGATTATCTGCGCGAGGTGGCCGATACGCTGAGCCGCTACGACGCCCGCGCCAAGGAAAAAGGAACCAGCAATGACTGACATCGCGACCAGCGAATTGGGATCGGCTGATATCCTCGAGATCATGAAGCTTCTGCCCCACCGCTATCCGTTCCTGCTGGTGGACAAGATCATCGAGATCAACGGTGATGATTCCGCCATCGGGATCAAGAACGTGACCGCGAACGAGCCGCATTTCACCGGCCACTTCCCGGATTCGCCGATCATGCCCGGTGTTCTGCTGGTTGAAGGCATGGCCCAGACCGCTGGTGCCATTTGCGCGCGCAAGCAGGGAGAGGGCGGCAACCTCGTCTATTTCATGACCATCGACAATGCCCGATTCCGCAGACCCGTTGTTCCTGGTGACCGCGTTGAGTTCCATGTCGTCAAGCAGAAGCAGCGTGGCAATATCTGGAAATTCCACTGTGAAGCCAAGGTTGATGGCGCCCTTGCAGCGGAAGCCGATATCGGCGCGATGATCATGCGCAAGGATGTGAAATGAGCCACATTGCAGCAAGTGCCGTGATTCACCCGATGGCCGTCGTCGAAAACGGCGCCCGGATCGGTGAAAATGTGCGCATTGGGCCTTTCTGCTATGTCGGTCCGAACGTCATCCTCGGCGATGGCTGTGAACTGCAATCGAACGCTGTGGTCAACGGTCGAACGACGATCGGGAAAAATGCACGGATCTTTTCCTGCGCGGTGATTGGTGGCGAGCCACAGAGCATTCATCACACGGGCGGGGAAACCACGCTCAGTATCGGTGACAACTGCACCATGCGCGAAGGCGTGACGATGAATGCCGGCACGGTCGATGGCGGCGGCAAGACGGTGGTTGGCAGCAACAACCTGTTTCTGGCCAATTCGCATGTTGCGCATGACTGTATACTTGGTGATCACATCATCATGTCCAACAATGTCATGCTTGCCGGTCATGTGAAGATTGAGGATCGCGTCATTCTCGGCGGTGGGGCCGCCGTCCACCAGTTTACCCGCATTGGCCGCCAGGCCTTTATCGGCGGACTGTCGGCGGTTGCCTACGACGTCATTCCTTATGGCATGCTGAATGGCAATCCGGGCATCCTTGGTGGACTGAACGTTGTCGGCATGACCCGGGCAGGCATCGAACGGGCGACAATTCACGTCGTGCGCCGTGCCTTCAAGCAGATTTTCGAAGGCGAGGGCTCTGCGCGCAAGAATGCCGAGGCAATCCGCGACGAGTATCTCGATTGCCCGCAGGCGATTGAAATTCTCGACTTTATCGCGGCGGAAAGCGACCGGGCATTGTCGTCCCCGTTCCGCGGCAAGAGCTGAGGCATGGCACTGGCCGGGGCAACCGAAGGCCGTCTGGCGATCATTGCGGGCAGCGGCAAGCTGCCGCTCTTTCTTGCTGAAGCGGCGCGCGAGGCTGGCGAAAATCCCTTTATTCTGCGGCTCAAGAACGAAGCTGATCCCATCTGGGACGATTTCGATTCGGCAGTTGTCGGTGTGGGCGACATGTCAGGATTGTCGGCTCTCTTCCAGAAACACAAGATCAGCCGCGTCGTGATGTCCGGAGCTGTGAAAAAGCGTCCGTCGCTTGGCGAAATCCATGTGAACTGGAAATCGATCCTGAAATTGCCGATGGCGCTCAGGACGCTGCTCGCCGGTGGCGATGATGCGGTGCTGAAGATGGTTATCTCGCTGATCGAGGCACAAGGTTGCCACGTCATCGGTGCGCACGAGATCTTGCCCGACCTTCTGGCAACGACCGGGCCGATCGGCGGCATCGTACCTTCCAGCGATGACTGGCGCGACATCGAACGCGCAGCGGATGCCGCAGAGACGCTGGGCCGGCTCGATGTCGGCCAGGGTGCGGTCTGTGTCGGTGGACGGATCGTTGCGCTCGAAGGCGTTGAAGGCACGGATGCCATGCTGGCCCGCGTCGCGCGTTTGCGCGGCGAGGGGCGCATCTCGCAACGCCGCAAGGGTGTGTTGGTCAAGCTGTGCAAACCGCAGCAGGACATACGCGCGGATCTGCCGGCCGTCGGTATATCGACGGTGGAGAATGCCCGCGCTGCCGGCCTTGCCGGCATTGCGGTCGAGGCCGGCAGGGCTCTGGTCATCGAACGCGAGGCCATGGTCGCCGCAGCCAATGCGGCTGGCATGTTTGTCATTGGTATCGATCGGGGTCTCAAGGGAGCAGGAGAATGACACCCATGCCCTTGAAGGTCGCTGTGATTGCGGGGGAGGTTTCCGGGGATCTGCTCGGCGGTGACCTGATCGCGGCGCTCAAGGCGCGCCACGCGGGACCGATCGAATTGATCGGCGTCGGTGGCGAGGCGCTGGAGGCCGAGGGCCTGAAATCGCTGTTCGATTTTTCCGAACTGTCGATCATGGGCATCACGCAGGTGCTGGCCAAGCTGCCGCGATTGATCGGCCTGATTTCGAAGACCGCGGATGCCATTGTGGCAGCACAACCCGATATGCTGCTGATCATCGACAGCCCGGATTTTACCCATCGGGTGGCCAAGAAGGTGCGGCAAAAGCTTCCCGACCTGCCGGTGGTCAACTATGTCTGCCCAAGCGTCTGGGCGTGGAAGGAATATCGCGCCACGGCGATGCTGGCTTTTGTCGATGCCGTGCTCGCGGTGCTGCCGTTCGAGCCGGAGGTCATGCGTCGCCTCGGCGGTCCACCCACCCATTTCGTTGGCCATCGGCTGAGCAGCCATCCGGACATCGTCAAGGTGCGCAACGCCCGCAAGCTCAAGCGGCCAACCGCCAAGGGCGATCGGCATACGATCCTGCTCCTTCCCGGATCGCGCGGCAGCGAAATTGCCAGCATGCTGCCGGTCTTCGGCGAGGCGATGCAGGAATTCACTCGTCGCAACGGGCCGACCCGGTTTCTCCTGCCCACCGTCGCCCGTCAGGAGGCGCGGGTGCGCGACATGGTGGCGGGCTGGAGCATCAAGCCGGAGATCCTGATCGGCGATACCGCCAAATGGCAGGCCTTTGCCGAGGCGGATGCCGCGATTGCCACGTCTGGCACGGTGATCCTCGAACTGGCTCTCGCCTATGTGCCTGTCATGTCGACCTACAAGACCGACTGGATCATCAAGATGATCAGCCACCGGATCAAGACTTGGACGGGTGCGCTTCCCAATCTGATCGCCGATTATGCCATCGTGCCGGAATATCTGAACGAAGTCGTGCGTCCGGCCAGCATGGTGCGCTGGGCCGAGCGCCTGTCCGCCGATACGCTGCAGCGCGCAGCGATGCTTGCAGGCTATGACGAGGTTTGGGCTCGCCTGAGCACCGAAATACCGGCCGGTGAGGCCGGTGCTGAAATCCTGATGCGACTGTTGCAGCAGAAAGGCCGGTCGTAACCGGCCAGTCTCGCTTAGTTCCAGGCGGCAAAAGGGTCGGCCATGGTTTCCCAGGCCGTCGGGGTAAAACGGCTCGCAGAGACAAGGCAGGCGTCGAGTTCGGCGCGCAGCCGGACCTCATCCATGGGGTCGGCGCCGATGAAGACGATTTCCTGGCGGCGATCGCCCCATTCCTTGTCGAGATAGGGCGCCATGGCCTTGTGGAAACCCGGATCATCCGGCCAGTTCTGTTTCGGCACCGATGCCCACCAGCGGCCCATGCGGCTGGTGCGCACCAGTGGCCCTGCCTGACTGAGTTCGCCGACATAGTGCGGTCGTGTAGCCAGCCAGAAAAATCCCTTGGCACGAATGACGCCCGGCCAGGACTGGTTGATAAAGGCTTGGAACCGGCCAGGATCGAAGGGCGCGCGGGCGTGATAAACGAAGGAGCGGATGCCGTATTCTTCCGTTTCCGGCACATGATCGCGAAAACCGTGCAATTCCTTGAACCACAGCGGATGCGTCTCGGCCTTGGCCAGATCGAACAATCCGGTCCCGAGAATGTCCTTCGGCAGAACTTCGGCGAAATCGGTTTCGATCACGCGTGCATCGGCATTCAGTCCGGCAATGATCTTTCGCGCGGCGTCGAGTTGATCCGGAGTTGCTGTCCCGACCTTGTTGAGGATGATGACATCGGCAAACTCGATCTGCTCGACGAGCAGATCCACCAGGGTCCGGTTGTCGCCGTCACCTGCGGTCTCGCCCCGGTCGGCGAGGAAGTCGCTGGAAGAATAGTCACGCACGAGATTGGCGGCATCGACGACAGTCACCATCGTGTCCAACTGGGCGATATCGGATAGACTGCGGTCGTTCTCGTCGCGGAAGTCGAAGGTGGTGGCGATCGGCAGCGGTTCGGCAATCCCGGTTGCCTCGATCAGCAGGTGATCGAAACGTCCCTGTTCGGCCAGTGCCCGGACCTCGTTCAAAAGGTCGTCCCGCAGCGTGCAACAGATGCAGCCATTGCTCATCTCGACGAGTTGCTCTTCGGTGCGCGACAATGCCGCATTACCGCCCCGCACCAGCGCCGCATCGATATTCACTTCGCTCATGTCGTTGACGATGACCGCCACGCGCAGGCCGTCGCGATTGGCCAGGACATGGTTGAGCAGGGTTGTCTTGCCGGCGCCGAGAAAGCCGGACAGGACCGTGACGGGAAGCTTTTGCATTTTTCGCTCCAATTAATGTAATAACATTACATATGGTGATGTGAAAAAAGGCGGAACCTCAGCCCCGCCTTCGCCGATCTGGGAGGATCGTCTTATTTCGACAGGCACTCTGCCATTGACGTTGCAAGATTGCGCATCAGTTGCGGATAGAGTTCGGGACCCTCGGTGAGCGCGCCGCCTTCCGGATCCAGCGTGCCGCTCTTGGCATCAGTGCCTTCGGTGACGACAGCGATCAGCTTGGATTCGAACTGCGGTTCGGCGAACACGCAACCGGCCTTGAGTTCGGCAATTTTGGCATGGATCTGCGACAGGCGCTCGGCGCCCGGCATGGTCTCCGGGCTAACCGTGACCGAGCCCGCAACCCGCACCTTGTAGCGCTTCTCGAAATACTGGTAGGCATCGTGGAAGACCACGAAAGGTTTGTCGGCGACGGGTGCCACAGTCGCGGCAATTTCGGCATCCAGCGCATCGATCTCGCTGTCCAGCGCCTTAGCATTCGCCTCATAGAGTGCCTTGTTGTCCGGATCGACCTCAATCAGCGTGCTGGCGATTTCTGCCGCCATCGCCTTGGCATTGGCCGGATCAAGCCACAGATGCATGTCGGTGCCGCCATGCTCCTCATGCTCTTCTGCGGCGTGTTTCTCCCCGGTATGTCCGGCTTCCTTTGCGTGGTCGTGACCTTCCTCGGAATGCGCATGTTCTTCATGCTCGTGCTCGCCATGGTCATGGGCCTCGAAGGCACCGCCCTCGCGGAAGGGCAGCTTCACCAGTCCCGGCGCATCTTCCAGTTCGACGATCTTGGCCTTGGCGGGAAGCGCCTCCAGCGGCTTTTCGAGAAAGGCCTCAAGCCCATGCCCGACCCAGAAGACCACATCGGCATTCTCGAGCGCACGCGCATTGGAAGGCTTGAGACTGTAGGTATGCGGCGAGGCCGCTCCTTCGACGATCAGAGACGGCTCGCCGACGCCCTTCATGATCGAAGCGACGAGCGAATGGATTGGTTTGATCGACACCACGACCTGTGGCGCGGCCAAGGCCAGCGCTGGCGAAAACAGAAGAGTTGCCGTTGTCGCGGCAAGGGCAAGGCGGGTGCGTTTCATGCGGGATGCTCCGATTGAACTCGTTATGTAATACTATTACATTGATTGCGTAATGCTATAACGTGTGGCATAGCTTCACGCAACAGCAAATTTCCGGGAATGTGATGTCCGCATTGAAAAACAATCAGGCCGCACCGCTTGTTTCGCTCAACGGTGCCGGCGTCTATCGCAATGGCCGTTGGCTGGTCAGGGGTGTGGATTTTTCCGTCCGCCCGGGCGAGATCGTCACCTTGATCGGCCCGAACGGATCCGGCAAGTCGACCAGCGCCAAGCTCGCCATCGGCGTCTTGCGTGCCGACGAGGGCAGGGTGGAACGCAAGTCCGGCCTGCGTGTCGGCTACGTGCCGCAGAAACTGGCCGTCGACTGGACCATGCCGCTGACCGTGCGCCGGCTGATGACCCTCACCGGACCTTTGCCAACGGCAGATATCGACGCCGCACTGAATGCCGTTGGTATCGCCCACTTGGCCAACGCAGAGGTGCAGCACCTGTCCGGCGGTGAATTCCAGCGTGCCCTGCTCGCCCGCGCGATCGCCCGCAAGCCCGATATCCTCGTGCTCGACGAACCGGTCCAGGGCGTCGATTTTTCCGGCGAGATTGCGCTCTACGATCTGATCACCTCGATCCGCAATTCCACCGGATGCGGCATCCTGCTGATCTCCCATGACCTGCATGTGGTAATGGCCGAGACCGATACAGTGATCTGCCTGAATGGCCATGTCTGTTGCCGCGGCACCCCGGCCGCCGTCAGCCGCAGCCCGGAATACATGCGGCTCTTCGGTGCCAAGGCCGGCAGCACGCTTGCGGTCTACAGCCATGATCACGACCACACCCATCTGCCCGATGGTCGTGTCCTGCATGGCGATGGTTCCGTGACGGATCATTGCCATCCAGACGACGGTCATCATCATGGTCACGGTGAAGCCCATGACCACGGGCAACACGACCATGGGCACAATGATCACGTTCATGACCACGGCCATAGCCATCACCATTCTGAGCCTGAGGGTGAAAAGTCCGGGCATGAGGAGCACGTCCATGTTCGATGATTTCTTCATCCGGGCCATGCTCGCCGGCATCGGTCTGGCACTCACCACCGGTCCGCTCGGTTGTTTCGTTATCTGGCGCCGCATGGCCTATTTCGGCGATACCATGGCCCATTCCGCCTTGCTCGGCGTGGCGCTGTCGCTGTTCTTCTCGCTCAACCTGATGGTCAGCGTCTTCGTCGTTGCGGCTCTCGTGTCGCTGATCTTGATCGTGCTGCAGAAGCGCCAAGGGCTCTCTGCCGACGCGCTGCTAGGCATTCTCAGCCATGCAACGCTGGCGATCGGCCTGGTCATGGTCGCGTTCATGACCTGGGTCCGCTTCGATCTTATCGCCTTCCTGTTCGGCGACATATTGGCCGTGACGCCGGCGGACGTTGCCTTTGTCTGGATCGGCGGCGTGATCGTGGTGGCTGTCATTGCCTATCTCTGGCGTCCGCTGCTCGCCGCCACGGTGAATGCCGAGCTTGCCGAGGCCGAGGGACTGCAGCCCGAACGGGCGCGTGTCATCTTCATGCTGCTGATGGCGCTGGTGATCGCGATTGCCATGAAAATTGTCGGCATCATGCTGATCACGTCCCTGCTCATCATACCGGCCGCAGCAGCCCGACGCTTTGCAACCACGCCCGAATGGATGGCGGTGATGGCCTCGGTGATCGGTGCTTTTGCCGTGATCATCGGCCTGTTCGGCTCGCTGACCTATGACACACCGTCCGGCCCGTCGATCGTCGTCGCCGCTTTGCTGCTTTTTCTTGTCAGCCTTCTGCCCCGTCCGGGTTCGAAGGCTGCTGACGCCAATTCGCGAGGATGACGATGGCCAAGACCGATCTCACCAAGAACCAGTCTCTGGTGTTTGACGCCCTGTCGGCGTCCGACGGCCCATTGTCTGCCTATACGCTGCTCGACCGGTTGCGCGATCATGGTTTCCGGGCGCCCTTGCAGGTCTACCGCGCACTCGAGAAGCTGGTGGAGTTTGGCATGGTGCACCGCCTTGAAAGCATCAACGCCTTCGTCGCCTGCGCCCATCCGCATGACGGATGCTCAGGCCATGGAACCGTGGCCTTCGTCATCTGCCACAAATGCAGCCGCGTCACCGAGTTTCACGACCACGCGATCGATCACCGCCTTGATGACATCACCAGGGGCATGAAATTCAAGGCCGAGAAGACCACGATCGAGATTCGCGGACTATGCGCCGAATGCGCCTGATCAGGGGAGCAGTCGCAGGTCACGCGCAAAGCGCTGCCAGTTGCGCACATAGTTTTCCGCCGAGCGCCTGAGCCCGGCAATGGCGGTGTCGTCCAGTGTCCGGATAACCCGGGCCGGCGAACCGACGATCAGGGAATTGTCCGGAAACTGTTTTCCCTCGGTGACCAGCGCATTGGCGCCAACCAGGCAATTGTTGCCGATGCGGGCGCCGTTCAATACCGTTGCGCCCATGCCGACCAGGGAATTGTTGCCGATCGTGCAGCCATGAATGATGGCGTGGTGGCCGATGGTGCAGCCTTCGCCGATGGTGGCGGGAAAGCCGATATCCGTGTGCACCATTGTGCCTTCCTGGATATTGCTGCCGGGGCCGATCACGATAGGATCATTGTCGCCGCGCAGCACGACCCCGAACCAGATTCCGACATCTTCACCCAGCGTCACATCGCCGATAACATGGGCGTCCGGCGCGATCCAGAAATGCT
>NZ_AHZC01000309.1 GCF_000247475.1 Rhizobium sp. PDO1-076
GAAGACTGCTGAACGGTTCGGCGTGAGTGCCGCAAGCGTCAGCCGCTGGCGAAATCTGCAACTTCGCCAAGGCGACGTGCGACCTGGTCCTCTTGGCGGAGATCGAAATTCCCGCAAGACAGAGGCCCATGGCGAGGCGATCATGGCATGGCTCGCCGAGCACCGCGATGGAACCTTATTCGAGTTGCGCGACACGCTTTCTGCTCAGGGCATCGCGATCAGCAAATCGGCTTTGCACCGGTTTCTTGTCCGGCACGGCCAGACTCGCAAAAAAGAACTGGCCACGCGGTAGAGCAAAGCCGTCCCGACGTCCTGGAACAGCGTCAGCAGTGGTTCGATGATCAACTGGACCTTGATCCTACCAAGCTCGTCTTCATCGACGAAACCTGGACCGCGACGAACATGGCGCGTGCGCACGGACGCTGCATGAAGGGAGAGCGCCTGCGAATGGGCTTCCCGCACGGCCACCGCAAGACCACGACGCTGGTGGCTGGCTTGCGCTGCACAGGAATGGTTGCGCCGCTCGTCATCGACGGGCCGATCAACGGAGAATGGTTCGAGGCCTATGTCGCCCAGGTTCTTGTGCCGACCCTGAAGCCTGGCGATGTCGTCATCCTTGACAATCTCTCCAGCCATAAGCGACCGGCGGCGCGTGAGATGATCGAGGCTGCCGGTGCGCGCATGCTGTTCCTCCCGCCCTACAGTCCAGACTTCAATCCCATAGAGAAGGCATTCTCGAAGCTGAAAGCGCTCCTGCGCAAGGCGGCAGAACGCACTGTGACCGGCCTTTGGGACAGGATCGGGAAACTGATCGACCTCGTTGAGCCTCAAGATGCCCGAAACTTCTTCACATCATGCGGATACGATCCAGCATGAAGGGGAAACGCTCTAAACCAAGGGACGGATCGTCATGACCATTATTGAGAACATGCTGAAGACGTGCCACGAGAGGTGGTAGGTCGCCCGGCGATTATTTTCGTTTCGATTGAGGTAAGCCAACAAGAATAGCCGTTAGCGATACCGGACGTTAAC
>NZ_AHZC01000308.1 GCF_000247475.1 Rhizobium sp. PDO1-076
AACCTGCGCGAAACGGCGCGCATCGCCGACCTGATCGCCAATGGCGACCTGGTCGTCACGCCCAAGCCCCTGTCTGACAAGGATACGCTCGGCCTGTCGCTGGAAAGCATGGTTGAGCGCCTGCGCGGCGTTGTCGCCGACGCGCTTTCGGCAGCGGCCAATGTCTCGTCCGGCAGCCAGGAACTGTCGGCCAGCTCCGAACAGCTGTCGCAGGGCGCGACCGAACAGGCAGCATCTGCTGAAGAAGCATCCGCCTCGATGGAGGAAATGGCTGCCAACATCAAGCAGAACGCCGACAACGCCGCCCAGACCGAAAAGATCGCCCGCCAGTCGGCCAAGGATGCCGAAGCATCCGGCGACGCTGTCAATCGCGCGGTCGGTGCCATGCGCACGATTGCCGAGAAGATCTCGATCGTCCAGGAAATCGCCCGCCAGACCGACTTGCTCGCCCTGAACGCTGCCGTTGAAGCGGCCCGTGCCGGTGAACATGGCAAGGGTTTTGCCGTCGTCGCCTCCGAAGTCCGCAAGCTTGCCGAACGTTCGCAATCGGCAGCAGCCGAAATCGGCGCAATGTCCGGTGAGACAGTGAAGGCAGCGCAGGAAGCCGGTGAAATGCTCGGCCGTCTGGTGCCCGATATCCGCAAGACCGCTGAACTGGTCTCGGAAATCTCGGCAGCCTGCCGTGAGCAGGACGTCGGCGCCTCGCAGATCAATGAAGCGATCCAGCAGCTCGACAAGGTCACCCAGCAGAACGCTTCGGCGTCCGAACAGATGGCCGCGACCTCCGAAGAGCTGGCAGCCCAGTCCGAGGAACTGCAAACCTCGATCGCCTTCTTCCGGGTCGAGCGAAATGCCCGGGAAATTGCGGCCGCCAAGACGACCGCGCGGCCCCAGGCATCGCAGAACCGCACCGCTGCCGCACCTCAGCGCAAGCCGACAACCGACCACTCAATCGCCAGCCAGCAGGCGCGTGCCAAGGGATTTGCCCTCGATCTGTCGATGGGTGGACCTGACGCCCACGACGCCGATTTCCGGGAAAGCGC
>NZ_AHZC01000307.1 GCF_000247475.1 Rhizobium sp. PDO1-076
TGGACAATGACCCGGTCGACGATGATGCGAAGCCGGCGCGCAAGGGCTCCAGCGCGATCTTCACCACTGGCATGCTGCTTCTGGTCCTCGTTTTCATCGCTCTCGGCAGCTGGCAGGTGCAGCGCCTAGTCTGGAAGCTCGACCTGATCGCCCGTGTCGATGCCCGCATCCATGCGCAACCGGTGGCCGTGCTGGCTCCGGCACAGTGGAGCAGCATCAGTGAGGACAAGGACGAATACCGTCGCGTGACGGCTACCGGCGTATTTCTCCAAGACCGGCAGGTTCTGGTGCAGGCCGTCACAGAATTCGGCGCCGGCTTCTGGGTGGTGACGCCGATGATCCAGCCCGATGGCGCCACCATCCTGATCAATCGTGGCTTCGTGCCGTCTGATCGCCGCGACGCCGTGCTGCATGCCGCTGCTCAGCCTTCTCCTATCGTGAGCGTGACGGGACTTCTGCGCATGCCGGAGCCGGGCGGCGCCTTCCTGCGCAGCAATGATCCGGCAAACGGCCGTTGGTATTCGCGCGATGTAACGGCCATCGCGACGGCCGCGGGCCTGGACAGAGTTGCTCCCTTTTTCCTCGACGCTGACGCAACGGCCAATCCGGGCGGGTTTCCGATCGGTGGAATGACCGTCGTCAGCTTCAGGAACAGTCATCTGGTTTATGCGCTCACTTGGTATCTGCTGGCGATCATGAGCGGCGTCGGTCTCTATGTCGTGCACCGCCAGCGATTGGTTTGACGCACGCAAGCCGCCGCGCGGTCTTCGGTCAGCGCGTCACCGGCTGGTGGGCTTTCGGCGCGCGAGGACCAAGAGCATGCGAGGCCTGGCCACGTTGGTGCTCCAGGGATGTCTGGCATCCGATCCTGGCAATGCTCTTTTGCACGCAGCATTTGCCGCTCCCGGAGCCGCAAACACACCTCCTCATAGGAAAGCAGGATGGCCTGGCTAGTTGCGTATCGGCCCGACGTAGGGAGGCCTGGCCGATTGAGCCTCGTCCCAAGTGTTGAACGAGCGGTTTCGGGCGATGGTTTCAATCGG
>NZ_AHZC01000306.1 GCF_000247475.1 Rhizobium sp. PDO1-076
GGATTGCGGGGAAAAGCTCGACGGAATGCGCCAATGCCATTATGCTGGGGCGCACCGTGAACCAGTCGGCATCAGTGTCGGGCGACCGGCAAGTCTCCTGACACGGGCCGTTGGGATAGGACATCGAATTACGTGGTAGTGGGTCGATGTCTGTTTGCGGCGCTTCGCACATGTAGCATGCGCGGACGCAGCGCGGGATGCACCTCAGTCGCCCTGCGGGCTCCTTCGGCATATCCCGCGCTCTCATCCCCAACAATCAGATCATCAGCGTCATTCAACAGCACCGCAGGCGCCGAAATCCGAGCCAATTCCCTCTCGGCGCCATCTATCCGCGGGTTTCAACCGCCATCGACACCTCACAGTGAGTTCGTAAGATACTATCCGGTGAGCTCATGTCACCGCCCGCAGATCACCGCAGATCGATGCAACTGAAAAATCAATGGGGCCTAGATGCCGTAATGGGCCGACGCTTCCGAGAATGTAGCCAGATTGGTGGCTGCGCATCTTTAGATTGGCCAGCCGGTCCTCAGCAGACCCCATACAGCAGCGGCTCAACGTCGACTGCGGACAGAAGCAAGCACTCGGCGAGGGATTAAGCTCAAAAGGGGTTGACTCGGAAGGCCCGTTACAGAAGCGCTTCAATCCTGCTGCTTATCTCAGCATTCCAATCCCTGAAGTCGGCCTTGGCGTGACCTTGAGAAATAGAGAGAAAGCTCTGATATCAATCTAAAACTACAAGAGAATTCTTTGTAGTGGTGCGGACGGCGGGGGTCGAACCCGCATAGCCAAGGCCGAGGGATTTTCTTACCAGCTACGGCTTTCGCCGCCGCCTTCTGGCGTTTGTGGTCTGGACTATACCTTCACCCTGGCAATCGCGTTAGGTGCTGCCCGTCTAGTCTCTACACCTTCCCCCGCGGGGGCTTGGCTCGGGATTGCCATCTGACAGGTTTCCCCGAATTTGAGCAGTTCTACATCCAGCGTTTCCGCCAGTGCACTCAATGTGCATCTAAGTCCCTTGTGTCTACCAATTCCACCACGTCCGCGTGGT
>NZ_AHZC01000305.1 GCF_000247475.1 Rhizobium sp. PDO1-076
CCCCGCTTATGGCGCGTCCGAGCTTTTGCGGATCGCCGCACACCACACTTCTCGGCCGGAGCGGGTCCGTGCAGTGTAACAAATGTGACAGCGTGCAATGCTCATTGGGGATATGCGGTTATCAATTCCCGATGTACACTCATTGGCGGGGCATCAGGATCGCCGCCGCCCTGCCTGCGAACCACAACACGTCTCGTGCGATCGACGAGAGGAAAGACCGATGTCCGTAAAAGCACCAGGCTCAAGCCCACCAATGTCTATAGTACCGGGCGGACTTGATCCACAACCGGAGGAAAAAAATGCGCCGCGCCTCGGCGGCCGATGTGTTAGAACCTTCGGGGATACCGGTGGTCAAAATTCCCTGGTTAAAGCCGAGGGAAAGGGTAAACATCTCGGCGTAAAAGAAGATCCCTGGTCGACAGACGCGCATATCATAGCGGTTCCGACTGGTGCGCCAGCAAATCCTGACCTTATGACAAAAGCAACGACTAAACAATCGCGATGGTCTTTTTTTCGCGACGGGACCACCGAAACGTTCTCGCAAATTGAGGTTGTTGATATCATAGATTGGAATAAGCGATTTGATATCATAGTGGGTGAGTTTGCAGCTGCGCGCGGGCATGACGATAAGGGCTATTTTAATGATTTGAAGGATGAACTAGAACAGATGAGGTCTCATATTGCAGATTTTATCAAACGAATTGAGCCTGTCATTGAAAATGCCAAAGAGGCCAAGAGGAAGCTGGAAAGTCTTGACGCCTCATTGATCAAAAGCCATTTGCCTATTTTTGACGCCCGATGAACACGCTGAGCGATGGCTGTTTGGCGCTACAATCCGGTCAGGACCATCGGCAAGCTTGAGATCCGGGCCTGTCGCAAATTTTTGCACTTAACGGTATGTTGGCCACTCGAAGAGAAATTACGGCTCCGAAAGTTGCGGAGCGAGCCGATGATTCTGAATTCCATTGCCGAAAAGCTGGAGCGCCAGTCAAAGGATGATTTCAAGGGGCGGTACTTCAAGGCATGGTTGGTCGTGCAGGCGCTTGGAGGGCAT
>NZ_AHZC01000304.1 GCF_000247475.1 Rhizobium sp. PDO1-076
AGAAGGATGCCCAGTCCATGCTGGTGAATTGCGATCCCTGATCCGAATGCACCAGAACCTTTTCCCTTGGCTTTCGCCTCCAGACAGCCATCAGCAGCGCCTACAGCACGACATCCGTTGTCTGTCGGCTCTGCATCGACCAGCCGATGACGCGGCGGGAATAGAGATCGATGACGACGGCCAGATAGGCAAAGCCTTCGTTGGTTCGGATGTAGGTTATGTCGGTGACCCAGGCCTTGTCCGGGGCCGCGACGTCGAATTGCCGATCCAGAGTGTTGTCGATGACAATGGAAGGCCTGCCGCCATAAATTCCAGGACGGCGTTTGTAACCGATCTGGGCTTTTATACCGGCAATCCGTGTCAGGCGGGCAACCCGGTTCGGGCAGGACGTCTCGCCGTGATCGAGCAGGTCGTCGTGCAGCTTTCGATAGCCATAGACCTTGCCGCTCTCTTCCCAAGCCTGAAGCAAGAGATCGGTCTGCCGTTTGTCTTCACTGGCCCGCTTGCTCAATTGGTTCTTCAGCCAGGCGTAGAACACGATCGGGTGCACATGGAGAAGCCGACACATCGTCCGCACCGAGAACCGCAGGCGATGCAGGGCAATGAAAGCGTACTTCACTTTGCATCGCTGGCGAAGTACGCGGCCGCTTTTTTTTAGGATGTCGCGCTCCTCGGTGACGCGCGCCAGCTCCTTCTTCAGCCGCCTGACCTCGTCGCTGGCCTTGCCGTTCGACGTGCCGAACTTCTTCTTCCATTCGTAGAGCGAATGCTGGCTGACCCAAAGCCGCTGAGAGACCTCCGCTACCGGATAGCCCCGTTCGGTGATCTGACGCACCGCGTCGCGCTTGAACTCTTCCGTGAAATTGCCTTTGCCCATGTAGGCCTCCTGCCTAAAATTTAGGGGAGAAGGCGTCTACAAATCTAGGGGCTATTCACTTGACTGGATCAATCGCAGCGGAAAACCCGGTTGCAAACCGAGGTCAGAGACCACTCAATCCCGGTTGTCGGCCTCGGCAAATCCCCGGGCTTGACCCGAGGATCCAGACACAAGGGGTTGCAGTGGAACGGGGCATTTCCTT
>NZ_AHZC01000303.1 GCF_000247475.1 Rhizobium sp. PDO1-076
CGGGTGAGGGGAGGCCACTTCGTTAGGGGTGGCGAAACGGGCAGAGCCGTGCGTGTCGCCTTCCATGTCCCCGAAATGATGGATCATAGGATTGGTGACGAGACGGAAGGCGAGGACGAACAGGATGACCGTCACGATCAGGCTGATTGCTGTCTGAGTAACGGCTTTAGGCAAGCCGAGAGGTGCAAGCATCAGGTCGCCCGTGATGGCGACAACAATGCCAACGATGAGCAGGAGAGAGAGGCTACCAAACACAGGTTTGAAGGCGCGGATAGGAGCTATGCTTACAGCCACGATAGCCCAAATGGGATCGCGAGCAGCGGTCCGCAGCATGTTCTTGAAGGCCGCTCCGGCAAGCTTAAGTTGACTCATGAATTGGCCTCCCCGTATTGTCGGATTTCGTGCTGGTCTGCGCTCCGTTGATCAGATCAGCACACACCACCTTGTCGAGATCGCGGGTGAGGAAGCCCGGCAGTTCGCGTCGCAGCCATTCACCGAGGTTCTTTGAGAATTCATCCTTGCCGTTCTCGAGACGATGCAGGACGAGCGCGCCCAGCAGAACCTTGCGGCGCGTGTCGTTGTTGCGTTCCTGCTTGGCAAGCCGCTGCTGCAAGGCCTTCTTTTGCGCATCCAGTTGCGCCAGGCGTTCCTCGATAGATTTACGGGCCACGATATTTTTTCCTTCTTACAATTTGTTTTTTCCGGCCTTGAGGCTGACGACGACGATCTTCGGGTTACCTCCCGTTCGCCCGACATCGAGAATGCCGGATGCCTCGGCCAGATCGCTCAACCGGCTGAAGCCGTAATTACGGGCGTCGAAGTCCGGTGACTGTTTGGCAAGATGAGTTCCGACGCGGGCGAGATTGGCGCGGCCGTCTTCATCGGCCGAGGCGGTCACCGCCTTTTCGAGCATCTGCAATGCAGCGCGGTCGAGCTTGCCGCTGGCTGCGCCGGACTGCGCTGGCGCGGCCTTCTGCGGTTCGACTGTCGCCGGCAGTGAAGCTGCCGGCACGGATTTCGCGTTCGCGGTTTTGCGAGCCGGTTTTGCGATCGCGGCAGGCTCTTCCACCGGGGCACCAAGAAC
>NZ_AHZC01000302.1 GCF_000247475.1 Rhizobium sp. PDO1-076
TAGACCAGGCACGAATATATATTGAGTTAGAGAACGCGAAATAGTATGATTTGCGCATGGAGACAGACGCACGGAAACTGAGCAAATCAGCGCTTTATGAGCTTCGCCGGCAGGTGGTCCGGTTGTACAAGGCCGGTCACAAAGTGATGCGGATTGTCGAGTTGACGGGCCTGTCGTGGCAGGCGGTTCGCAAGGCGATCGACGGCTATGAAGCGGAAGGTGTGGCGAGCCTCAAGCCAAAGGATCGCGGCCGATGCCAAGGCGACGGCCGCAGCCTGAGCCCTGAGCAGGAGGCGCAAATCCGTCGCTTGATCTGCGACAAGCGGCCTGAGCAACTGAAGATGGAATTTGCGCTGTGGACGCGCGGGGCGGTGATGGAGTTGATCAGCCGGGAATGCGGTATTTCCCTGAAGATCCGCGCCGTCGGCAATTATCTGAAGCGCTGGGGGTTTACGCCGCAGAAGCCGATCCGTCGGGCCTATGAGCAAAATCCGCAGGCCGTGCAGGCCTGGCTGGAGGCGACCTATCCAACGATCGAAGCGCAGGCCAAGGCCGAGAGTGGTGAAATCCACTGGGGCGACGAGACCGCTGTTATCAACACAGACGTGCGCGGCCGATCTTATGCTCCCAAAGGAGAGACGCCGGTCGCTTACGCACCGGGAAGCCGAGCCAAGTTGTCGATGATCTCGACCGTCACCAATCAGGGCAAGACGCGCTGGATGATCATTGATGAGAACTTCGGCGCGGATCGGCTGATCGAGTTCCTCGAAGCGCTCATCAAAGATGCGGATCGCAAAATCTTTCTCATCCTCGACAATCTCCGGGCGCATCACTCGAAATTGGTCAAGGCATGGCTGGAGACACGCAAAGATCAGATCGAGATCTTCTATCTTCCCAGCTACTCGCCTGAATTGAACCCAGATGAGCGGCTCAATGCCAGCCTCAAGCATGCCATCAGCACCACCGTCCCAGTCAAAACCCAGGCTCAAGGCCGCGGCCGAAAGCCACATGACCGGCCTGGCACAGTCGCCAGACGCAGTGCAAGCCTTCTTCCGCGACCCCCGATGCCGATACGCAGCCTAACTATCACCGTGCCGGATCAATA
>NZ_AHZC01000301.1 GCF_000247475.1 Rhizobium sp. PDO1-076
TCGCAACGCGTTGTTGCTGGCCGCCGGAAAGCTGGCCGGGAAACTTCTCTGCCTGTTCGGAGATGCCGACGCGGGCGAGCAGTTCGCGCGCCTTTCGCTCGGCTTCCGCCGGTGGCGTGCCGCGCACCCGCATTGGTGCCAGCATGACGTTCTTCAACACGGTCATATGCGGGAAAAGATTGAAGGACTGGAAAACCATGCCAACCTCGGCGCGCACCTTAGCGAGTGCAGGACCGGGCTCGACGCGGATGCCGTCTACCGTGATGCGGCTTTCAGGCGCAAAGGCTTCCAGATGGTTGATGCAGCGGATCAGCGTCGATTTTCCCGAGCCAGAGGGTCCGATGACGCACACGACCTCTCCTTCTGAAATATCGAGATCGATGCCATGCAGAACAGTGAAGGTGCCATAGGCCTTGGTCAGGCCTTTGATCGAGATGAGCGGTGTTGCGGGCGTGTTCATCAGCGTCTGCCCCGGCTGTAGTGTTTCTCCAGGCGGGCGACGACAGCCACCATCGGCCAGAGAAGCGCGATGTAGATGAGTGCTGCACCGATCAACGGCGTCGGATTGGCGGAAAGCGCCTGGGCCTGTGTCGCCTGCTTCAACAGATCGGGCATGGCGACAACGGAGGCGAGCGCTGTATCCTTCATCACGTTGATGCAATTGTTGGTCAGCGGCGGGATGACAATGCGGATCGCCTGCGGCAGGATCACGTCGATCATCGTGTGGCGGTTGGATAGGCCAAGCGCAGCAGACGCCTCGAACTGGCCATGCGGGATCGCCTCGATGCCAGCCCGGAAGATCTCCGCGGTATAGGCGGCTGATACCAGCGAGAGTGCGGTCACCGCCGAAAGGAAGGGCGACAGACGGATTCCGACGAACGGCAATGCGTAGTAGACGATGATCAGCAGCACGAGCAGCGGGATTGAGCGGAAGATGTCGATATAGCCGCGGATCAGCAGCGTGACGAAGGCGGGGGCATAGAGGCGGGCGACGGCGAGGAACAAGCCGCCAGCCAGTCCACACAGAATGCTGGTTACGCCGATCTGCAACGTAACGACCAGCCCCCAGAGAAGCTGGGGCAGGCTGTCGATCATCACCTGCAGATT
>NZ_AHZC01000300.1 GCF_000247475.1 Rhizobium sp. PDO1-076
TGTGAGTTCATGCTGAAGCGCGACTTGCGGGCAGGGTGAAGCTAACCGGCATGCCTCAATTGAGCGAGCAGTTTCTTGCGGAAGACTTCAGCCGGCGTTCGATAGCCGAGACATTTGCGCGGTGTGGCATTGAGCTGATTGCAGATGGCGATCAGATCCGCGTCGGTTACTGACAAAGGATCGACCTCTCTCGAAAGCCATTTCCGCGCTCGCCTGTTGGTGTTCTCGACCGTGCCTTTCTGCCAGGGCGATTGTGGATCGCAGAACCAGGTCTGTGTTCCGATGCTGGCTTGCAGATAAGGCCAGTCGGTGAACTCTGTGCCTCGGTCGAAGGTGATGGAGCGGCGGGCGAGGTGGGGCAGCGCCTGTAGCGCTTGCACAAGTCCATTCATGACCGGCCGGGACTGCCGATCGTTGTTGCGCAGGAATATCGCAAAGCGGCTGACCCGCTCGACGAGTGACGTCACATTGGCCTTGCCGAACTTCTTGCGAAACTGGATCAGATCACATTCCCAATGACCGAACTGCTTGCGATCGGCAACGACCTCTGGGCGGCGCAGAATATTCAACTCCGGGCTAAACCTCTGACCATGCTTGCGTCTTGCATGCCTCGGTCTCCGTCGAGCCCGATGCTCCGGCAGGTGACGCCACAGCTTGATTGCATGTCCGTCGGCCGAGTACGCGAACTTGTAGATCGTTTCGTGACTGACCGAGATCGGATGCCGTTCCAGGCGCATCCGGCCAGCGATTTGCTGCGGTGACCAACCATGCATGATCCGGTCGATAACGGATTGCCTCACAGTCGAGAAGCGCACCAGCTTCCTGAGCTTGGCCCGCCGTTCGCAAGCCATGTCGTGCGCCGTGACGCAGTAGTAGCCGTTGAGATCCGGGACGACCTTGTCGACGAACATGTTGCGCTTGATCTCGCGAAAGATCGTCGAGCGATGTCGACCAAGCTTCTCAGCGATCACTTCGACACTGAACCCAACCGTTCTCCAGCGGGCAATCTTGCGACGTTCATCGAGGTCAATATGGGAGTAGGTGCGTTCCATTGCATCTTCCTTGCGAGTGACAACACATTGGTATCATTCGCAAGTCGCACTTCATCTTTGAACCCACCC
>NZ_AHZC01000299.1 GCF_000247475.1 Rhizobium sp. PDO1-076
TGCTAAAAACCTGCTGGGTGTAGTGGGACAACATTTCACCCCAGATTGTCGTTCTCTCCTCGGCCGTCGTCGTCTGGCGCCAGGCCCGCAGCCTGTCGACCAGATACTGGACCTCGGGCATGTCGGGCGCCTTGCCCTTTGTCTCGGCGGAAGCAAAGTACATGCCCCAGAGCGGCCATTGCAACTGGTCATCGGAACTCGGCGCCAGGCCGCTTGGTGACATTTCCGAGGTCGGGACGCCGTTGTCGAGGCCCTGCCATACGGACATCATGATCTGACCGCCAATCGCGCGGCTGCGGAAGATGTCGCGTTGGGAGGTGCGAATGAATAGTTGGAGGCCGACCATATGGAAATGGTCGGTGATGAGTTCCAGCACATCGGTTTCCAGCGTGCTTTCGCCGGCGCTTTCGATGATGATATTGGCGGGTCGCCCATCCGGCAGAAGCCGAATTCCGGCCGCGTTGCGGCGATTGAGCCCCGCTTCATCGAGCAGTCTGTTGGCCTGCTCGGGGTCGTGCGACGACCAAGCTGTTGCGTATTCGGGCTTGAAAAGCGGGCTTTCCGGCAGGATCGTATCGGCGCTGGGCTGGGCCAATCCATAAAAAATCGCCTTGTTGAGTTCGTTGCGATCAATCGCCAGTGACATTGCCCGGCGGACGCGTACGTCGCGGAACACCTGCCTCCAGCCATCGTCGACGCAGTTCAGGTTCGGCAGAAGCGAGACCATGGACCCCTGCGTTCGCTTCCACAGCGACACTTTCAGCGGATAGATTTTTTCTGCTTCCTTCAGCAGCGTGTAGTCGGAGAAATCGAGGCCGACGAATTGCAATTCGCTTTCGCCGGTTGCCGTCTTTGCGGCAATGATGTCCGGAGAACTGACATTGAGGATGAGCCGGTCGATATATGGCAACTGCAGGCCATTTTCATCGACCCGGTGGAAATAGGGATTGCGTTCAAAAATGAACTGCTCGGCCGGTGGCGCAATTGTCGGATGCCATGGTTCCAGGGTGGGAAGGTCGGGGTTCTCGGGGCGTTGCTGACGCGACATCTTGATGTGCAACAGCCGCCAGTCATCAACCCGGTGGTGGCGAACCAGTTCGTCGAGAGCCTTTGGGTCCTGGTATTTGGCGTGGAACTGGCGGAGGTAGGCGGAAGGAAGCGCCAGCGCGACCGGAATGGGGGAGGCGAGCTTGGGCAAGAAGTCCGGTATCGGACTGTCCCATGTGTAGCGGATGGTCAGCGGATCGATGACCTCGAAACGCGGCGGCTTGCCGTCGACCAGCAGATCAACCGGCGGACCGCCTTTGTGGATCTCCCGATTGAGGATGACGTCTTCCCAGCAATAGCGAAAGTCTTCGGCGGTGAACGGGTCGCCGTTCGACCACTTGTGACCTTCGCGCAGGCGGAACTCGAAAATGCGTTCTTCCTCGACGGTGAAGGATTGAAGAATATCCGCCTGCAGTTGCAGATGTTCGTCATACCCGACCAGACGGGAATAGCCGTTGATCGGCATCAGTCGAACGTCTCGCTGGCCGCCGATCAACATGCGGGCCGCGCCACCATGCAGGCCCGGTACGCGTCCCATTGCATTCAGATCGACGATGCGAGGCTGTTTCGGCAGGCGATCGGCAACGGGCGGCAGTCGCCCGGCCTCAACGGCTGCACTGAGATATTCGGACTGGCTGTAGGCCGCGCGGGCGACGCCGGGCAGTACCGCGGAAGCCAGCATACCGAGGGCGGTTCGGCGTGTGATCACAGAGCCAGTTCCCGTATATCCACGTTCTTGCGGGCGAGGACGAAATGACCACCCCCAAGATCTGCCGGTGCCATGACATTCTCTTCGTCGCTGTCGCAGAATGCTTTCGCCCAGTTGCCGCGTGACACGGAACTGGTTTGGCCAGCCGTGGCGAAGTTTAGCGGGCGATCCAGATCGGGGAAGGCGACGGCATCCAGCAACGCCTTCGTATAGGGGTGGACAGGTGCGGTCATGATCACTTCCCGAGGTGCGATTTCGACGATGCGGCCGGCCCACATGACGGCGACCCGGTCGGCCATATAGTCAACGACTGCCAGATTATGGGAAATGAACAGGTATGTCAGCCCGAGGTCCTTCTGCAAATCTTTCAGCAGGTTGAGGATCTGCGCCTGGACGGACACGTCGAGGGCAGAAACCGGTTCGTCGCAAATGATGAGACTAGGCGCGAGGGCCAGTGCCCGCGCAATGCCAATTCTTTGTCGCTGGCCGCCAGAGAAGCTGTGCGGGTAGCGGTTCAGCGAGGCTTCGTCGAGCCCGATCGCCTTGATCAGCGCCTTGACTGCCATCTTGCGCTTGGCAACATCGCCATGGCCGTGAATATCGAGCGGTTCGCTGAGAATGTCGCCGACCGTCATGCGCGGCGACAGCGAAGACAGCGGGTCCTGGAAGACCATCTGGATCTTGGTGCGCAGCGCGCGCAGTTCTGAGCCCTTGGCGTTCAGCACATCGATCGGGCCGTCGCCATCGTCGAAGATGACGGAGCCGGTATCGGGTTCGATGGCGCGCATGAGGATCTTGCTGACGGTGGTCTTTCCACAGCCGCTTTCGCCGACCAGGCCCAGACATTCGCCTCGTCTTATGTCAAAGCCGACGCCATCGACTGCGGGCGTTGTCTTGGGTTTTTCGCGGGCAAAGCCGGGCAGTTTCCAGTTGTCCTTGCGGGTCTCGAATGTCTTGCTGAGATTGTCGACCTTGAGAATGATGTCAGGGCCGGAGCGGGCCTGGAATTTCTTGCCGAGCAGGTTTTCCTGATTGACTTCGATTTCCCGCAAGGGTTTCAACCGGTCACCGCGTTTCATGCCGAAATGCGGAATGGCCGCCATCAGGCCCTTCAAATAGGGATGCTCCGGTTTGCGGAATATCGTATCGACAGGGCCCGCTTCCATGATCTCGCCCTGGTAGATGACGACAACCTCGTCGGCGATATTGGCGACGACGCCGAGATCGTGGGTGACCAGCAGGATGGCCATGTCCATTTCGGCCTGGAGATCGCGCAGCAGTTTGAGGATCTGGGCCTGGATGGTCACGTCGAGCGCTGTCGTGGGTTCGTCGGCAATAAGCAAGGCCGGTCCGCAGATCAGCGCCATGGCGATCATCGCGCGCTGGCGCATGCCGCCGGACAGTTCGAACGAATACATGTCGAAGACCTTGCGCGGATCGGGGAAGCCTACCCGCGACAGCATGTGCTCGCAGCGCTCGCGCACCTCCGCGCCCTTGAGGCCGCTATGGATGTGAAGCGCTTCGCCGATCTGGTTGCCAATGGTGTGCAATGGCGAGAACGAGGTCATCGGCTCCTGGAAGATCATTCCCATGCGGCCACCGCGGATCGAGCGGATCTTGGGGCCGTCATGGGGAAGGGGAAGGATATCGATCTGGCCGCTGTCCGACAGTGGATCGTCGAACAGGATCCTGCCCGAAACCGTGGCGGTCGGCGCCTGAAGTCCCATGACTGTCTGGCTGATGACGGATTTGCCGGAGCCCGACTCGCCGACAAGCGCAGTCACCTTGCCCGGCAGAACCCGCAGGTTCGCATCTCTGACGGCGGTGATGCTTGCGCCCATGATCGAAAACGAGACGTGCAGGTTCTCAATTCGCAACAGGTCCTTTGACGGGCGCATTTCGCTTGGACTCATATTTGCCTTCTCGCCCCTTGGATGCTTCTGCATTCGGCTTATAATGTTGCTTGATGAAGAGATTAGCGTGTGCTTCGTTTCTGTCCATGCCTTTCTTTTGCACCACTTTTGTCCTCCGGGGCAAAGTGCACAGGACGGGCGCCCAAGGTACCGCGCACCGATCACGGCCGATATCTTGAGGATTGCAACATGCCAGCCAAGCAAAGACTGAACGCTGTCCTGGAAAAGGCAGCAACCCTCCGTGATGCGGGCGCGTTCGATACGGCGCGGGAACTGCTCAATACACTGGTATCGGACCCCGATCATGCTGTAATGGGACCGAAGACGTCGCTTGGCCTGCCGCGGCGCCTGCATTCGGCGATGCTGAAGCTTGCCAAGGCCGAGGGCGACGCGATCAAGCGCGTCGGCTATCAGTTTCATCTGGTGCCGGACCCCGAGCGCCTGGCGGTTCATGCGCATTTCAGCACGGCAGAGCGACGGGTGCTCACCGAGGCTAACCGGCAGGCAATCCCTCCGATCATCCACCAGATCTGGATTGGTCCGAACGTGCTGCCGCCGTCGACCGCAGCCTGGGAAAAACATGCGGTGAAGCATGGCTACGGCTATTGTCTCTGGCGGGAGCAGGAACTTGAGGCCGCCGGAATTGCCGACAATCCGGCCTTCCAGGCGATGATGCGGGATGGCGACTATCCGGGAGCGGTGGACGTTGCACGCTACGTGCTGCTGGAGCAGGAGGGGGGTATCTATCTGGATTGCGACTGGTACCCGGCGCGGTCCGATATCAGCTTCCACGACCTGCTACCGATGACCGGATTGACCGCGATGCCGGAGGATATCCCGCGTAATACCGGACGAGGCAGCGTGTTGCTGGCAAATTCCTTCATCGCGACGCCGCCGCATCATCCAGCCCTTATAAGGTTGAACGCGGTGCTGTCGTCGGTGGTCGAAACCATGCCCGGGGCGCCGGCCTGGTGGTCTACCGGACCGTTGATCTTCACCCTGATTGGCCGCGGCGGCTCGATTGCCTTGGCGGATTCCAGTTTTGTCGCGGCCTCTCTGAAGAGAGGCGCTGCGTTCGAGGACGTCGAGGCCGCTTGCGAGGCGGCCGAGGCCAGTGATGGCGGCCTGCTTCTGGCGTGGAAATCCTGGTGATGGTTGCGCGTTGACGCCTTCAGTTCCTCTGTTCGGCTCGAAGCGTGATGCAATCTGTGGCAGGTCCCTGCCCAGCCGAGAAAGCGATTCCATGCCGCAGAATGAAAGCCATACCGTTGCCCTGTTTGAAAACGAGGGAATGGACAGTCCCATCTCCGTCCTCAAACGGGTCTATGGTTACCCTGTTTTTCGGGGCAAGCAGGCGGCGGTTATCGATCGGGTGGTATCCGGCGGCGATGCGGTCGTGCTGTTTCCAACCGGTGCCGGCAAGTCGTTGTGTTTTCAGATTCCAGCGCTCTGCCGGAGCGGTGTCGGCGTCGTCGTTTCGCCGTTGATTGCGCTGATGCGCGATCAAGTCGAGGCGCTGAAGCAGTTGGGCGTGCGCGCTGCCGCGCTGAATTCATCGCTGTCGCGGGAAGAATTCATCGATGTGCGCCGGGCTATCGCCCGAGGCGAACTCGATCTTCTCTACGTCACGCCAGAGCGTATCGTGACCCCCGCCTTCAAGGAAACGATCGGCAATGCGAAGATTTCGCTGTTTGCCATCGATGAAGCGCATTGCGTGTCGCAGTGGGGGCATGACTTCCGGCCGGAATATCGTGAACTCGGGCGGCTGGCGCAGGAGTATCCGGGGGTGCCGCGCATGGCACTGACGGCAACCGCCGATCCGCATACGCGCGAAGATATCATCGACAAGCTACAGCTGCATTCGGCTGAGGTCTTCACCACTTCGTTCGACCGTCCGAACATTGCCTATGAAATCGTCGAGCGTGACCAGCCACGTCAGCAGCTTCTGCGGTTTCTCTCCCGCCACAAGGGTTCGAGCGGGATCGTCTATTGCCTGTCGCGCGCCAAGGTCGAGGACACGGCGGAATGGCTGAACACGCAAGGTATCAACGCGCTCGCCTATCACGCCGGCATGGACCGCGCGGTTCGCGACGCCAACCAGGACGCCTTCCTGAAGGAGGAAGATCTCTGCCTGGTGGCGACGGTTGCCTTCGGCATGGGCATCGACAAGCCGAATGTGCGCTATGTCGCGCATCTCGATCTGCCGGGTTCCGTCGAGGCCTATTACCAGGAAACCGGCCGCGCCGGTCGTGACGGGCTGCCGTCGGATGTGTGGATGGCTTACGGCATGGCCGATGTCATCCAGCGCGGGCGGATGATCGATGAGGGTTCGTCCGGCAATGACATCAAGCGGGTCGAACGCGCCAAGCTCAATGCGTTGCTCGCCATCTGCGAGACTGCCGGGTGCCGGCGCCAGGCGATCCTCAAGCATTTCGGTGAAGCACATGGCGGCCAATGCGGCAATTGTGACACCTGCCTCAAGCCGGTCGAGACCTGGGACGGAACCGAGGCTGCGATCAAGGCGCTGGCGGCGATCTACCGCACCGGCGAGCGCTTCGGTACGGGGCATCTGATCGATGTGCTGCTCGGCAACGAGAACGAAAAGACCAGCCGTTTCGGCCATGTCGACATGCCGGTCTTCGGTGCCGGCAAGGAGCTTGCGTCGAAGACCTGGCAATCGGTCTATCGCCAGCTTCTGGCCGCTGGCCTCGTCAGTGTCGACCATTCGGCCTTCGGCGCGCTGAAGCTGGAACCCGAGGCCCGGTCAGTCTTCAAGCGCGAGCGCGAGGTGCATTTCCGCAAGGACCGCCCGACGACCGACAAGGCGTCGCGATCGACCTCCGTCAGTTCGGCCAATGCCAAGGCGGGGCTGGACGGTGCGGATATGGAACTTTTCCAGGCGCTGAGGGCAAAGCGCATGGAGATCGCCAAGGATCTCGGCGTCCCGCCTTATGTCGTGTTCCCCGATACGACACTGGTTGCATTCGCCACCGAGCGGCCGTCGGATGAGGACGAGATGCTCGATATTTCCGGTGTCGGGCAGTCGAAGCTGGAGCGCTACGGCGAGGCGTTTCTCGAGGTTATCCTCGCGCATTCCCGCTAACTGGGTCGATTATCGGAGAAAGCCTGATAGGTTTGCCGTGTCAGCCTGCCGGTTGGTATTCGGCGTCGGTGACATGCTCCAGCCAGTCGACCGATTTGCCATCCAGCGCTTCGTGAATGGCGAGATGTGTCATCGCGACATCGGGAGAGGCGCCGTGCCAGTGCTTTTCTCCTGGAGAGAACCAGATGATATCGCCCGGGCGGATTACCTCAATCGGCTCGCCTTCCCGCTGGGCAAGGCCGGTGCCCGAGATGACGATCAGAGTCTGGCCGAGCGGATGGGTATGCCATGCGGTGCGGGCACCAGGTTCGAAGGTGACGGTGGCCGTGCCCACCCGTGCGGGGGCATCGGCCTGTGTGCGGGCGTCGATGCGCACCATCCCGGTGAAATATTCGACTGGTCCCTTCGTCGAGGCGCTGGCGCCTGCCTTGGTGATCTTCATGTCGTTGTCCTCTGTCGTCGCGAGCCGGCCATGTTGGTGGGCAGATGGGCTGATGGGTGGACTATAGGTCGGGTCATTGTGATGAACAGCATGAAAACGTCGAATGCTGATGATGCGATTTGCTTTGGTGGCAAAAGCGCCTAGCATCGCTCTGACATTTCAAGACGTTTCGCCGAGGCAGATCGCACGCATGAACAGTCACCAGCCGCCGCGTCCCACCGAGCCCGCCATCCTCGAATTCCTCGATATCTGCGACGGGTTCTATCCTCCCGATGCGGTGGATGCCGCCATCGCCCAGCAGCGCGCCTGGTATGATGCGCTTTGCGCCCGCTTCGACCGGCTGCAGCCGGAGGGCATGGTGACGGAGGACAGCCGGATCGGGGCGGTCGCGATCCGGCGCTATCGGCCGGCGGCGATCCGCACGCAGACACTGCTCCAATACATTCATGGCGGCGGGTTCGTTGTTGGCTCGCTGCAGAGCCATCATGCGATCTGTGCAGAGATTGCCGACCATGTCGGAGCCGAACTGGTATCGGTCGATTATCGCCTTGCACCGGAGCATGTCTGGCCGGCGCAGACCGATGACTGTTTTGCCGTGCTGACGCATCTGTTGGCCGATGGGCGCAAGGTCGTTCTGATCGGAGACAGCGCGGGCGGCAACCTGGCGGCAGGGCTGGCGATCCGGGCGCGTGATAGTGGGTTGACCGGCATTGTCGGGCAGGCGCTGGTCTATCCGGCGCTCGGCGGCGATCTGGTTTCGGGATCCTATGCGGAAATGGCCGAGGCGCCTGGGCTGACAACGGCGGATGTCGCCTATTATCGCGCCGTGCTTCAGGCGCCAGCGGACGATGTGGTTGCCTATCCGCTTCTGTCGGCATCGCTTGTCGGTCTGCCGCCTGCCTATATCACGGTGGCGCATTTCGATCCACTGCGGGACGACGGCTGGCACTATGCCGAGAGATTGAGACAGGCCGGCGTGGAGGCGACATTCCGCGACGAACCGCAGATGGTGCATGCCTGGCTGAGGGCCCGGCACATGAGCGAGGGCGCCCGCCGTGGGTTTGATGCGCTTTGCGACGCGATTGCCGGCATGGCGGGTGTTTCCGGATGAGCCGCGGGATCAGCGATCTTTCCGCGCTTCTGGCAGGCCTAGAGCCGATGCTGGTTGATGGCGAATTCGTCTATGCGACCGTATCCCCGGACATGCTCGCCGATTGTCTTGCCATGCAGCCGATCGGCCTGTTTCACGAGGCGGAAGGGTTGACGCTGATCCTGCCGAGGGAAGCTGCTGATGCGGCGAACCTTGAGGCAAGCGCCCCGCTTCGCTGCATCACCATCACGGTGCACTCGTCGCTGGAGGCCGTCGGCATGACCGCTGCGCTGGCAACGGCACTGACCAGGGAAGGCATCAGTGCCAATGTGGTCGCGGCCTACTACCACGACCATATTTCGTGCCGGTTGCGGATGCACACCGTGCCATTGACGCCATCCGGGCGCTGTCGGCCTCGGCTACATGAGATCGCGGCGGATCGCCTTTTGCGGGAAGGTCTTTTCAAAGACTTGCGTCTCACCCTCGTAAGCGACAACCGACGCACTGATCAGCCATTCCGTCTCGGTGCAGGCGATGCGCGAGGTCGATACCGTGCGCACCGACCAGCCGGGTCGCTGCATGTCGCAGGTCCAGACTGATGTTCCGGTCATCGACAAAGGATCTCCTGGCGAGATCGACCAGGTCTCGTCGCGCAGCTGGCGAGTCGAAAGCCCGGTGTCCGGATGCTCGAACAAGCCAGTATCCTCGTAGATCATATAGTCCGTGCGGTTGGCCGACATGTCGCGGACGACGTTTCGTTCGGTCTTGCCCGGCGCATGCTCGATATAGGTTGGCAGTGGATCGGGATTATCCGGCTGCTTCATTTCGAACGTGTCATGGGCGCCCAGTTTCGGCATGGCGAGGCCGAGCGAGGCGATGTCGAGGGTGAGGCCGGCATCGGTCGGAGATGGCAGCACCATCGGCCAGTAGGCCGTGGAGAGCGACAGGCGGATGCGATGGCCTGGCTTGAATCGGTAGCCGCAGGCGTCCAGCAGCAGGCGGATCTGCGTCCGCATGCCGGGCTGCATCGGCTGCGGATCGCCATTGCCGTCGCGGTGGGTGAGGTTGAGCACGCCGAAGGCGACGCGCGTCGCCGAGCCGTCGGGATGGATGTCGACGATGCGGGCAATCAGGTTGGCCACAGGCGCGTCGCTGCTGAGGGTTATGGTAAGCTCCGGGCGACCGAAGAAATCATGTGCGGCCGATAGTGGTCCGGTCTGGAAGGTCAGCGAACCGGCGTCGTCGACACGCTGGTCGCCGGCGAGTTCCGCGTCGGGCTTCAGGGTGAACCATTCGCCGGCGGCGGTGCCGGTATCGAGCGGCGATTTCAGATAGACGTCATGGACCGGTGCATGCGGGATCGGCAGGCCTTCGGTAAGCGTGCCGAAGGCTTCGACGTAGAAGCATTGCATTTCAGGCCGCTGCCAAGTGTCCTTGGAGATCCAGAAGCCGGGATCGACATCGCGGCGCGGCGCGGGCTTGGGTCCTTCGAGGATATAGGCACGGGCTTGCGGCAGGTTTTCCACGCCGTTTTCCTCGCCGCGCAGCCAGCGATTCCAGAAGGCGATGGCCTCGCCGTGGAAGTCTGCGCGGGGCTTGGGCCAGGCAAAATGCGGATATTTGTGGACCCACGGGCCGATCAGGGCCTTGGCACGGTCGCTCATGCCTTCGACGGCCAGAAGGGGCGTGTTTCGATAGCCATCGGCCCAGCCGGCGATCACCAGCGAAGGCACCTCGACAGCGGAGAAATCCTCGCCGATCGAGCCGTGTTTCCAGAACCCGTCACGGCGCTGGTGGGTGAGCCATTCCTCCATGAAGAAGGGCTCATTTTCCAGCCGCTCCCTCCACATGTCGCGCCAGCGATCACCGACGATCTCGGGGTCGGGCGCGCGTGACTGATAGGCGAGCATGGTTGCGGCCCAGGAGAGCTGGGCCGACAGATGCGTGCCGTTCTTGTAGTGAATGTCGTCATTGTAGCGGTCGGTGGTGGAGGCGATCGAGATGACGGCCTTCAATGCCGGAGGCTGGAGGGCCGCGACCTGCAGGCAGTTGAAGCCACCCCAGGAGATGCCCATCATGCCAACCGAGCCGTTCGACCAGGGCTGGTCCGCGATCCAGGCGATCAGTTCGCAGGCATTGGCGAGTTCCAGCTCGGTATATTCGCCGTCGATCACGCCATCAGACTCGCCGGAACCGCGGATATCGACGCGGACACCGGCGATGCCGGCGGCGGCAAAGACCGGATAGGTCGATTCGTCGCGCGGGCTGGTCCCGTCGCGCTTGCGATAGGGAAGGAATTCGAAGACGGCAGGAACGGGGTCGGCGTCTGCACCATCCGGCATCCAGATGCGGGCGGCGAGGCGGGTTCCGTCGGCAATCACGATCCATTCGTTCTCGATGACGGTAAAGCTGCGTGTGGACATGTTTCTAACCCCGTTCCCCAAGTCTTACGCGTCGAACCAGACACGGCTGCCGATGTAGCCGTTCGACATGTCGTTGCCGATATCCTCGACGAAGCCCTTGAGCGATGTCGATGCGGCCATGATGTAGTCGTTGAAGACCGGCAGGATCAGGCCGCCTTCGTCGCGGACCATCACCGCCATGGTGTGATACATTTCACGGCGCTTGGTTTCGTCCAGTTCCGAACGTGCCTGCAGCAGCATCTTGTCGAAATCCTCGCGCTTGAAATGCGTATCGTTCCATTCGGCCGTCGACAGGTAGGATGTCGAATAGCGCGAATCCTGCGTCGGGCGGCCGCCCCAGTAGGAGGCGCAGAAGGGCTGCACGTTCCATACATTGGTCCAGTAGCCGTCTTCCGGCTCGCGCTGGACCTGGATGTCGATCCCGGCCTTCTTGGCGCTTTCCTGATAGAGCACGGCCGCATCGACAGCGCCGGCAAAAGCGGCATCCGATGTCCTGAGTAGGATCGGCCGGTCGTGACCGGATTTCTTGAAATGGAAAGCGGCCTTGTCGGGATCGTAAGCGCGTTGTTCGATGCCTTCCGGGGCAAGCGCATAGGCGCCGTTGACCGGGTAGTCGTTGCCGATCGTGCCGTAGCCACCGAGAACACGGTCGAGGATTTCCTGGCGGTCGATCGAATACTTCAGCGCTCGCCGCAGGTCGTTGTTGTCGAACGGTGCGGTGTCGCAATGCATCAGGAAGGAATAGAAGCCCTTGCCGGCATTGCGAATGATCTCGACCTTCGGCGCGCGCTTGAGCAGCGGCACGGTCTTCGGGTCGATATTGTTGATGAAATGTACCTGGCCGGACGACAGGGCGGCGATACGGGCGGTCGCATCGTTCATCACGATGATCTCGACGCTGTCGACGTAACCGCGATCCGAGCGCCAGTCTTCAGTGTTCTTCTCGAATGTGGCGCGGACGCCGGCTTCGAAGCTCTTCAGCTTGTAGGGGCCTGTGCCAATCGCCGCTGTCGGATTGTCGACACCGCCGCCCGGCTGGATGATCAGGTGATAGTCGGTCAGCATCAGCGGCAGGTCGGCATTGCCTTCCGTCAGCGTCAACACCAGGTCGCCGCCCTTGTCCTCGATGCTCTTGATCGACGACATCAGGCCAAGTGCGCCGGACTTGGAATTGGCGTCCGAGTGGCGCTTCAGCGTCGCGATGACGTCGGCAACCGTCATCTTGCTGCCGTCATGGAAGGCGATGTCGCTGCGGATCTTGAAGGTCCAGACCGAGGCATCGGCCGAGGGTTCCCAAGACGATGCTATCGAAGGCAGGGCCGCACCGGTCTTCGGATCGGATTCGACCAGCGTGTCGCCCCAGAGATGACCGACGACGAAGAGAACGGACGCACTGTAGGTGGCGGGATCCAGCGTGTCGGTGGCAGCACCACCCTTGAGGCCCATCTTCAGATGACCGCCACGCTTGGGTTCCTGCGCTCTGGCGCCGGTCGGCAGAAGCAGGTTGCCGCCAAGGCCGGCGGCGAGGCCGAGCGCGGTCGTGCCGCCGAGAAAACCGCGGCGGTTGATGCCTGCGCCGAGCAGGCCGGAATTGCTGGTAAAGTCACGCATTTTGGTTGCCCCTTTTGTGGTTTGTTGACCGGGAGCCTAGCGGCAAGCACCGGCGATACAACTTCGCGACTTGACGCTCTTTGACGCTAGTTTACGCTGCCATCACATGGACAAAGGAACTGGTGTATGGCCGGCCGTGACGCATTTATCGAAAATCTCCGGCTGGCCTGCGCGACGCGGCGGTCGATCTCGGAAATCTGCCGCGATATCGGCCTGAACAGGCAGCAGTTCAATCGCTATATTTCCGGGGAAGCCCGGCCGTCGGCGCATAATCTCGCGCGCATTGCGGGGTTCTTCGGCCTGACTGCACAGGATTTCGAACTTTCCGCTGATGCCTTTCGTCTGCGCATGCAACGGCCCGACCGGCGGCTGGCTGACGACGGCCATCTGCTCGACGGCCTGCCCGGCGACATGCAGGCGTTGCGCCGGCATCTGGGTTATTTCCAGACGTATCATCTGTCGCTGTCGTGGCCGGGACTGGTGGTCTGCTCCTGCGCCCGCCTGCAGGAGGAAAACGGCTCGGTGCATGTCAAATCGATCGAGCGAATTCGCGATGTCGAGAACGAGATCCGGCAATATTCGAAGTATGTCGGTCTGGCCGCCTTCTGGCGAAATCGCATCTTCATCACCGAGCGCAGCATCACCCGCCAGCCGATGATGTCGCAGACGATCCTGATGCCGTTCGACGTGCACCAGCGCGTCTATCTGCGCGGCACGACCATGGGTGTCTCGTGGCGCAAGGAGAACCTGCCCTATGCGTCGCGGGTGATCTGGCGGCATATCGGCCAGGATCCGGACAAGCGGCAGATGCTGGCGCGGTGCGGGGTTCTCTCGTTCGGCGCACGGCAGCTTCCGGCCACCGTGCGCGATTTTCTCCAGACACCGTCAGCCGAGGTGCTGACGGTGCCCGGCGGTTATTGAGGCCTCAGTTGTCGGCGCTGGCCATCTTGCGGGTGGCGAGCACTTTTTCCAACCAGCCGATTTCCATTTCGGGAACGGATTTCAGCAGCAGGTCGGTGTAGTCGTCGAACGGCGGTGCCAGTACCTTCGATTTCGGCCCGAACCGGACCAGATTGCCGCGATGCATGACAGCGACGGAATCGGCGATGGCGCGGACGATGCCGATGTCATGGGTGATGAAGACATAGGAGAGTTGTTCTTCCTCCTGTAGCCTGAGCAGCAGTTTCAGGATGCCTTCCGCCACCAACGGATCGAGGGCCGATGTCGGCTCGTCGCAGAGGATCAGGTCAGGCTTGGCGGCAAGGGCTCTCGCAATCGCCACGCGCTGCTTCTGGCCACCCGACAGTTCTGCCGGATAACGGTCGACGAAGCCCGACCCCATCTCGATCTGGTCGAGCAGTTCCTTCACCCTTGCCGTCTTCGCGGCACCGCGCAGACCATAGTAGAAGGTCAGCGGCCGGCCGATGATGTCGCGGACCGTCTGGCGCGGGTTCATCGCCGTGTCGGCCATCTGATAGATGAGCTGGATGCGGCGCAGGTCTTCCCGGGAGCGGTTCTTCAGGGCCGGGGGCATCTGGTTGCCATCGAAGGTGACGCCGCCTTCGGTATGCGGCAGGAGACCAGTGATGACGCGGGCAAGGGTCGATTTGCCCGAACCGGATTCGCCGACGATCGCCAGTGTCTGCCCCTTGGGAAGATGCAGCGAAACATCATGCAGCACCTTGAAGCCGTTGGAATACTGGGCGCTGACATGCTCGACCTTGAGCAGGGTGTTTGTCTGGTCGGGCGCCTCCTCGCGGGCGGTTTGGCGGACATTGACCAGCGCGCGGGTGTAGTCCTCCCGCGGGGTCTCGATGATCTGCTGCACGGGGCCGTATTCCACCGTCTTGCCGTGGCGCAAAACCATGATGTCGTTGGAGATCTGCGCGACGACGGCGAGGTCATGGGTGATATAGAGGGCTGCGGTATTCGTTTCCTCGATCGCATGCTTGATCGCGGCCAGCACGTCGATCTGGGTGGTGACGTCGAGCGCCGTCGTCGGTTCGTCGAAGACGATCAGTTCCGGGTTGGAGCAGAGCGCCATCGCGGTCATGGCGCGTTGTAACTGGCCGCCGGAGACCTGGTGCGGGAAACGGTCTCCGAAGGTTTCGGGATTGGGCAGGCCCAACACCTGGAACAGGTAGAGCGCGCGCTTGCGGGCCTCCTCACGGCTCATCAGGCCGTGCATGACGGTGGCCTCGATGACCTGATTGCCGAGCTTGTGGGCCGGGTTGAAGGCAGCCGCTGCCGACTGCGCGACATAACACACGCGGGCGCCGCGGATCCGACGGATACCGTTCTTGCCCAAGGGCAGGATGTCGGTGCCGTCGAGCAGGACCTGGCCGCCGGTGATTTCCGCACCGCCACGGCCATAGGCGAGCGCCGAGAGGCCGATGGTGGATTTGCCGGCACCGGATTCGCCGATCAGGCCGAGGACCTTGCCCTTGGCGAGATCGAAGGAGACATTGTCGACCAGCGTGACGCGCTTGGGCGGGGCGCCTGGCGGGTAGCTGGTGGCCTCGATCTTGAGGTTTCTGACGGATAGAAGGTTATGCATCGCCGCGTCCTCCTTTCAGGCTGGACGTGCGCTTGAGCAGCCAGTCGACGACCAGATTGACACAGACCGCCAGGGCGGCGATCGCCCCGCCGGGGACGAGGGCGGCCGATATGCCGAAAATTATGCCGTCCTTGTTGTCCTTGACCATGCCGCCCCAATCCGCTGCCGGCGGCTGGATGCCGAGACCGAGGAAAGACAGGGTGGAGAGGAAGAGGATCGAGAATGCGAAGCGCAAGCCGAATTCGGCGAGCAATGGCGACAGCGTGTTGGGCAGGATCTCGCGGAAGATGATCCAGATCTTGCCTTCGCCGCGCAGCTTTGCCGCCTCGACAAATTCCATCACTGCGACATCGAGTGCCACGGCACGGCCGAGGCGATAGACGCGGGTACTGTCGATCACCGCCATGACGGTAATCAGGATGAAGATGTTCTGCGGAAGCACCGCGAGGATGACGAGGGCCAGGATCAGGGCCGGGACAGACATCATCAGATCGTTCAGGCGCGACAGGACCTGATCGACCACACCGCCGGTGACGGCGGCGGTAAAACTCAGGATCATGCCGAGCGAGAAGCAGAGGATGCTGGCCGCCAGCGCGACGCTGATCGTGGTGCGGGCGCCGAAGATCAGGCGCGACAGGAGATCGCGTCCGAGATTGTCGGTGCCCAGAAGGAAGTCGCCACCCATGGGCAGCCAGATCTCGCCGACAATTTCGCGTTCGCCGTAGGGTGCGATGAAATCGGCGAAGATCGCCGCAAAGATGGCGATGGCGATGCCGAGAATGCCGATCCAGGCGCTAAGAGGTATGGAACGTAATCTCATCTTGGATGCCTCAGCCGCGGGTTGGCCAGAATGGCAAGGATGTCGGCTGCCATGTTGAGCAGGATGTAGAAGGCCGCGAAGATCAGGCCGCAGGCCTGCACGACCGGCATGTCGCGCACGGTCACCGCATCGACCATGTACTGGCCCATGCCGGGATAGACGAAGACTACTTCAACGACCACGACACCGACGACGAGATAGGCGAGGTTGAGGGCAACCACGGTAATCACCGGCGCAATCGCATTGGGAGCCGCGTGGCGGGCGATGATGCGCAGGCTCGACAGGCCCTTGAGTTCAGCGGTCTCGACATAGGCAGACGACATGACGCTGAGGATGGCGGCGCGGGTCATGCGCATCATGTGCGCGAGAACGACCAGAACCAATGTGGTGACCGGAAGGGCGATGGCCTTCAGCCGCTCCAGGAAACCCATGCTGTCATAGACGGTGGACGGGAATGTCGCGATGCCGAGATTGACGGCGAAAAACAGGATCAGCAGATAGCCGATGAAGAATTCCGGCAGCGAGATCGCCGCCAGCGAGACGATGTTGATGATGCGATCAGCCAGGCGGTTGCGGTATTGCACGGCGAGCATGCCAAGGCCAATGGCGAGCGGAACGGAGACGATCGCGGCAAAGAAGGCGAGGAATAGGGAGTTTCCGAGCCGTTTGCCGATCTGTTCGCTGACCGAATTGCGGCTGGCCCAGGACGTGCCGAAATCGCCCTGTACTGCGCCGCCGAGCCAGGTGACGTAGCGCTCGGTCAGCGGCTTGTCGAGGCCGAGATCCTTGCGGATGTTTTCCACTGCCTGCGGCGTTGCCGACTGGCCGAGATAGGTGGTGGCGAAATCGCCGGGAAGGGCTTCGACACCGCCGAATATCAATATGGAGACGGCAAACAGCAACGCCACGCTGAGGGCGAGGCGTTGTAAGATCAGCGATGCGAGCGGGCTGCGCAGGAGCCGGATACCGCCAGCGGTTGCGCCCTTTGCTCCGCTCCCCGTCAGAAGTGCCGGTCCACCCGCAATGATCGCGACCCGGGGCTCTTCAGCCCCGGGCGCATCATTCGGCGTGGCCGGACCCTTGGAAGGTCCAGGGCCCGTCATCAGGCGTCGAGCCAGACGCGGGTAGCAACATAGCCATTCGACATGTCGTTGCCGATGTCGTGCACGTAGCCCTTCACCTGCTTGGAAGCGGCGTTCACGAAGTCGTTGAACATTGGCAGGATCAAGCCACCTTCGTCGCGCACCATCATTGCCATGTCGCGGTACATTTCCTTGCGCTTGGCCTCATCGAGTTCGGAGCGGGCTTCGAGCAGGATCTTGTCGAAGTCAGGACGCAGGAAGCGAGTATCGTTCCAGTCGGCGGTCGAAAGATAGGCGGTGGAATACATCTGGTCCTGGGTGGGACGGCCGCCCCAGTAGGATGTCGAGAAGGGCTGGACGTTCCAGACGTTGGACCAGTAGCCGTCACCCGGCTCGCGCTTGACCTCGATCTCGATGCCGGCCTTTTTTGCGCTTTCCTGATAGAGAACGGCTGCATCGACAGCACCCGGGAAGGCGACGTCGGAGGTGCGCAGCAGGACCGGGCCGCTATGGCCGGACTTCTTGTAATGGAAGGCGGCCTTGTCCGGATCGTAGGCGCGCTGCTCGATGCCTTCGGGGAAGAGCGCATAGGTCTCGTTGATCGGGAAGTCATTGCCGACCTTGCCATAGCCGCCGAGGATCTTCTCGACCATGGTTTCGCGGTCCATGGAATATTTCAGTGCCATGCGCAGGTCGTTGTTGTCGAACGGCGCGGTATTGGCATGCATGATGAATACGTAGTGGCCGCGGCCCGACGTGGAGAGGATTTCGACGGTCGGCGCGCGCTTCAACAGCGATACGGTCTTCGGATCGACGCGGTTGATGTAATGCACCTGGCCCGACGACAGCGCCGCGATGCGGGCCGTGGCGTCGTTGATGCCGATGATCTCGATCGAATCGACAAAGCCGCGATCGGTGCGCCAGTCTTCCTTGTTGCGTTCGAAGGTGGCGCGGACGCCGGGTTCGAAGCTGGTCATCTTGTAGGGACCGGTGCCGTTTGCCGAGCTTGGATCGTCATAGCCGCCATTCGGCTGGATGACGAGGTGATAGTCGGTCAGCAGCAGCGGCAGGTCGGCATTGCCTTCGGTCAGGGTCAGCACGAGATTGCCGCCGTCCGCCTTGATTTCCTTGATCGACTTCATGACACCGAGGGCACCGGATTCCGACTTTTCGTCGGTGTGGCGCTGCAGGGTCTTCACGACGTCTTCGATTGTGAGGTCCTTGCCGTCATGGAACTTGACGCCCTTGCGGATCTTGAAGGTCCAGGTCGAGGCGTCGGCGGAAGGTTCCCAGCTTTCGGCGAGCGCCGGGACCGGCTGACCTGTCAGCGGTTCGGATTCGACCAGCATGTCGCCCCAGCAGCGGCCGATGCAGAACATCACCTGCGACAGGAACTTGGCCGGGTCGTTGCTGTCTGTGGCCGAGCCGCCTTCGAGGCCGAGCTTCAGATGGCCGCCGCGCTTCGGCTCCTGGGCCTGGGCGCTGTCTGCGAAGAGATGGCTTGCGACGGTCAAGGATACGCCGGCGGCAAGCGCACGGCCCATGAATTCGCGGCGGCTCAGGCCGCCGGTGGTGGCGCCCTTGGCGAGATATTTCAGATAGTCAGTCATTCCCCTGTTCCTTCGTTATTATGCGTTGACAGAACATTTTCGATCTTCCGCAGGGCAGGTTTCCTCTTCCGTCCGTGCGTCGTCGTTTTCATGCGGGAAAATGGTGCGGTTGCAGCCGCCCTTTTCACTTTCCTTTCCAGATCGGATCGCGTTTCTCGGCGAAGGCCCTTGCACCTTCCTTCTGATCCTCGCTGCCGTAAAGCAGATCGACCGTTGCCAGCTGTCTCCTAGTGACTTTGTTCATGACAGTCTGGAACGGCTCGCCCTCTGCCTCGCGGACGATTTCCTTAATTGCGGCGTAGACAAGCGGCGGGCCGCTTTCGAGCAGGCGCGCCAGTTGCCAGGCGCGGTCCATGAGCTGGTCTGCCGCAACGATTTCGTTGACGAAGCCCCAGCGGTGGGCCTCGGCGCAATCGAGCCAGCGGCCAGTCAAAAGCATGTCCATGGCGATGTGATAGGGTATGCGCTTCGGCAGCTTGATCGAAGCGGCGTCGGCCACAGTGCCCGAGCGGATTTCCGGAAGCGCGAAAGTCGCATGGGCGGCGGCAATGATCAGGTCTGCCGACAGCGCGATTTCCAGTCCGCCGCCGCAGCAGATACCGTTGACGGCGCAGATGACCGGCTTGTTCAGGTGCCGCAGTTCCTGCAATCCGCCAAAGCCGCCGACGCCATAGTCGCCATCGACCGCATCGCCGTCGGCAGCCGCCTTCAGATCCCAGCCGGCACAGAAGAATTTCTCGCCGGTGGCAGTCAGGATCGCCACGCGCAGATCCGGGTCGTCCCGGAAGCGCTGGAAGATCAGGCCCATCTCACGGCTGGTCGCAAGGTCAATGGCATTGGCCTTCGGGCGGTCGATCACGACCTCGAAGATGCCACCGTCGCGCCGGGTGCGGATCGGACTATTCAACCTATGCTACCTCCTTCGCCGAACGAGGGCATCTGCCGCGACGGCACCTTGCCCATTCTTGAGGATCATCAATGGATTAAGGTCGAGTTCTTCCAGGCTTGCGGCGTTCTTTACGACATAATCTGCTATTGCTGCGACGGTTTTCACTGTGGCGCCGAGATCGCCGGCGGTTGTGTTGCGATAGCCGTCGATGAGTTTTTTGATCTTCAGGGACGATATGGCTTCCAGAATGGCCGCTTCTGTCGTTGGAAGCGTAACAATCGCTGAATCCTGAAGCAATTCAACCAAAATTCCGCCTGCGCCAAGGGTAAGGACCAATCCGGCCAGGGGGTCGCGGATGGCGCCGACGATAAGTTCTGCAACTGGCCGTTCGACCATTGTCTCGATGAGAAAACGTGCTGTGATGGGGGCCATGCTATTGGCTGCCTCTTCAACCTGCTTATGATCGCAAAGGTTGAGAAATACCGCGCCGGCCTCGCTCTTGTGATCGATGCCGAGACCCTTGACGGCGACCGGGAAGCCGAGTTGGGTGGCGTGGATTGCTGCCTGTTGCGGGCTGTCGGCCACAAGACCTTGGGGGATATTTACGCCGAATTTGGCAAGCTCCGTCTTGGCTTCGAATTCGCTCAAGGTTGCCAGGTCACCGGCAATCGGCCGGACATCGAGCATCGGGGCTGCTGCCGGCTTTTGCCATGCCGCCCCGATGTCGCTTGCGACCGCGGCTGCCGTTATGGTCTCGTCGATCCCGCAAAATGCAACGATGTCGTTAGCCATCAATCGAAGCGCAATGTGTTCCGGCATGTTTTCCGGAAGGGTGGCGATGATGCCAGCTCTTGCGCCTGTTTCGCTTGCCGCAGCTGTCACCGCGTCGATCGTCGTGATCCAGTCGGCGTCATCGCAACGGTCGGCGCGCGGCAGGTCGAGCACCAGCAGGTTCAGGGCATAGTTGCCGCGAAACATCGCTGAAAAAGCCCGGTGCTGGCGATCGAAATCGCCCCAGACAAATGTGTGGTAGTCGAGTGGATTGGAGAGCGTAACCATGTCGCCGAGGCTCTGGCGCAGCTCCGGCAATTGCCCAACCTCGAGCGGTGAAAATTCCACGGCTTTGTTGCAGGCGGCGTCGGCGACAAGCGAAGCCTCGCCGCCGGAACAGCTCATCGACGACAGCCTGTTGCTGGAAAGCGGACCTGCGACATGCAGGAGTTTCAGCGTCTCGATCAGTTCAGGTAATGTTGACACGCGACCGATGCCGAGACGGGCAAAGACGGCCGTCGCGACAGCGTCGCCGCCCGCCAAAGAAGCCGTATGAGAAACGGTTGCCATTCGGGCCTGTTCGGATTTTCCGACCTTCAGCACCACGACGGGCTTTTTCAATATACGGCCGCGATCAGCCAGAGCCTGCAATGAGGCGAGACTGTCGAAGCCTTCGACATGCAGGCCGACGGCGGTAACGCGTGGATCTTCGAGTGTCGCCATGGCCAGGTCGCAGATGCCGGTCTGTGCCTGGTTGCCGGCAGTCATCAGATAGGCGATCGGAAGGCCGCGACGCTGCATCGACAGATTGATGGCGATGTTGGAGGACTGCGTCAGGATCGCCACGCCCTTTTCGACGCGGATGATGCCGTGCTGGTCGGGCCAGAGCAGGGCGCCGTCCAGGCCGTTGATCAGGCCATAACAATTCGGCCCGACGATCGGCATTGCGCCGGCCGCTTCGACCAGTGCCGCCTGCAGTGCGATGCCGTCGGCAAATTCACCGGCGGCTTCGCTGAAGCCCGAGGCATAACAGACCGCGCCGCCGGCGCCGACTGCAGCAAGCTTGCGGACGATCTCGACGGTGAGCATCCTGTTTACGCCGACAAAGGCAGCGTCCGGTGTGGCCGGCAGGTCGTCGACCGAGCGATAGCAGCGCCTGCCGAGAACGATGTCGAGACTGGGATGCACTGGCCAGATTTCACCCGGAAATCCCATGCGGTCGCATTGCTCGATGACCCGCCTTGCCTCGCGACCGCCGAAGACGGCGATGGATTGCGGGCGGATCAGGCGGTCGAGCGAGCGTTTGGCCATGCACTACGCTCCGAACGGTCTGAGCAGGTCGCGGCTGATGATATGGCGCTGGATCTCCGAGGTGCCGTCCCAAATGCGCTCGACGCGGGCGTCGCGCCAAAAACGGCCGATCGGGAGGTCGTCCATCAGACCCATGCCGCCGAAAATCTGGATGGCCTCATCCGTCACCCTTGCCAGCATTTCTGAGGCACAAAGCTTGGCGGAAGCGATTTCGCGGTTGGCGCTCAGGCCCTCCTTCAGGCGCCAGGCCGCCGAGAGCGTCAGGAGATCTGCGGCATCGATCTCGGTGATCATGTCGGCGAGCTTAAAGGAGACGCCCTGGTTGGCGCCGATCGGCTTGCCGAACTGCTTGCGTTCGGCAGCATAGGAGAGCGCCATGTCGAAGACACGGCGGGCTCGGCCGACGCAGGTGGCGGCTACGGTCAGCCGCGTACCTGACAGCCATTCATTGGCAATGTCGAAGCCGTGGTCGACTTCCCCCAGGACCTGGGTCGCCGGAAGGCGACAATCGGTGAATGTCAGGATGCTGTTGTGGTAGCCGCGATGCGAGAGTGAGCTGTAACCCTTGCGGATCTCGAAGCCCGGCGTGCCGCGATCGACGAGGAAGGCGGTGATCTTTTTCTTCGGACCTTTCGCTGTTTGCTCCTCGCCGGTTGCGGCAAAGAGGATGACGAAATCGGCGAGATCGGCATGGGAGATGAAATGTTTGGTGCCGTTGACAATGAAATCACTGCCGTCACGGCGGGCCGAACATTTCATGCCCCGTACGTCCGAGCCGGCATCAGGCTCGGTCATGGCGAGGGCATCGACCTTTTCGCCGCGAATAGCCGGCAGCAAATATCGCTCGCGTTGCTCTCCCTCGCAGGCCATCAGGATGCCGGAAGGGCGGCCGAAAAACACGGTCAGGCCCATGGAGCCCCGGCCGAGTTCACGCTCGACCAGCGTGAAGGTCAGCGGATCGAGGCCCGCGCCGCCGAGCTCCTCGGGGAAGTTGCAGCCATAAAAACCGAGTTCGATGCATTTCCTTTTGATCTCTTCACCCAGGTCAGGCGGGACCTCGCCCGTGCGTTCGACGAGGTCCTCGTGCGGGTAGATTTCGCTTTCGACGAAATCACGTACGGTCTGGACGACCATTTCCTGTTCCTGGGTCAGACCGAAGTTCATTTTCTCTGCCCCACATGACGGCCGGCTCCATCGGGAGCAGGAAGGTTGGCATGGGCTGTCGCAATCGGCAGCAGCCGGCCCAGAATTTCGGCCGGTGCCGGTACGGTCTTGCCCGCTGCCGAATTCACATGCAGCAGCATCTGCTCGGCCGTGGCAATGACGTCACCACTCACCGTGTCGTGGATGGTGTGGAAGACATGCAGCCGCTTGTCATCCGTCGAGAGGATCTGGCAGGTCGCATAGATCGCCTGGCCAAGCTTCGCCTCTCCGAGATGGCGGATATGGGTCTCGACCGTGTAGTAGCTGTGACCGGCTTCGACATAGGCAAGATCGGCGCCGATCAGACGCAGCAGGGCGTCAGTCGTGTCGCCGAAGACCTGCAGGTAGCGATGCTCGGTCATGTGGCCGTTGTAGTCGACCCAGGCCGGGCTCACCTTGGTATCGACGAGGCGGAGAGGTTTTGCGAAATCCGGTTCGGTCTTGGAGCCGCCTTTCGCCCAGAGACCCTGCTCGAAATCCTTGAGCAGCTTGCCTGCGCCCCAGCCCTCACCGCCATTGCCACCTTTGAGCGATTGCAGGATGCCGACCAGGTTTTCGTCGCGGATGCGCTCCAATTCGCGGATCGACTGGCCGTTCGCCTGCTCGTCCGACTGCTGGCCGATCTTTTCAACCAGGGCATCGTCGAGATCGACGACGTCGGTAAACTTGGTCCATGGCCATTGCAGGCAAGGACCGAACTGGGCGAGGAAATGTCGCATGCCGGCTTCGCCGCCGGCGATGCGATAGGTCTGGAACAGGCCCATCTGGGCCCAACGTAGGCCGAAGGAATAGCGGATGACATCGTCCAGCACTTCAACGGTGCAGATATCGTCCTTGATCAGCCAGAGTGCCTCGCGCCAGAGCGCTTCCAGCAGACGGTCACCGACAAAAGCCTCGATTTCGCGGGCGATGTGCACGCCCTTCATGCCGATCGGCCCGAGCCGGTCCATGGCGGCCTTTATCGTCTCGGGCGAGGTCTTTTCCCCGCCGACGATCTCGACCAGTGGCAGGAGATAGACCGGGTTGTAGGGATGGGCGACGAACAGGCGCTCGGGGTGCTGCATGTCGCGCTGCAGGTCGGTCGGCAGCAGTCCGGAGGTGGAGGAGCCGATCAGGGCATCGGGCTTTGCAGCGGCATCGATCTTGCTCAGGACGCCGCGCTTCAGGTCGAGCCGCTCGGGCACGCTTTCCTGGATCCAGTCGGCTCCGATGACGGCCTCTTCCAGCGTTTCGCAGAAGGTGAGCGTGCCGCGCGCCGGCAGTGGTGCGCCGGTCAGCATGGCATAGGCGCGCTCAGCATTGGCCAGCACTTCTGCAACGATGCGCTTGGCTTCCGGATGTGGATCGAAGACAGCGACATCAATGCCGGCCAGTAGGAAGCGGGCGATCCATCCGCCGCCGATGACGCCACCGCCGATGCAGGCTGCCTTGTTGATGCTGGTCATATTCACCTTTTCCCGCTTGCTTGATTAAGTCCTCCTCTCCCCGTTTGGGGGGAGAGGGCTAAGGTGAGGGGCGATTATAAAAAGGTCACTTCAGTTACCTCTCATCCGCCCTTCGGGCACCTTCTCCCCGCAGGCGGGGAGAAGGGAGGCCGCCGGCCTATCGCTTCGTCAATTTCAGTTTTTCACGGACTTCGGCTGGGCCGATGATGCGCGCACCCATGCCCTCGATGACGGTCGCGGCTTTTTCGACGAGCTGCGCATTGGTCGCGAGCTGGCCCTTGCCGGCATAGAGATTGTCCTCCAGCCCGACCCGGACATTGCCGCCGGCGAGCACTGCGGCTGCTGGATAGGCGAGCGCGTTGCGGCCGATCGAAAATGCCGAGAAGGTCCAGCTGGCCGGCACGTTGTTGACCATGGCCATGAAGGTGTTGAGGTCGTCGGGTGCGCCCCAGGGGATGCCCATGCAGAGCTGGATCAGCACCGGATCCTCGATCAGGCCTTCCTCGACAAGCTGCTTGGCAAACCACAGATGGCCGGTATCGAAGGCTTCGATTTCCGGGCGCACGCCAAGAGCCGTCATCTGGCGCGCCATCTCGCGCAGCATCGACGGCGTGTTGGTCATGACGTAATCGCCAAGCGAAAAGTTCATCGTGCCGCAATCGAGCGTGCAGATTTCCGGCAGGCATTCCGCGACGTGTGAGACGCGCTCAGTGGCGCCGGCCATATCCGTGGCCTTCTCGTTGAGCGGGAACGGCGCCTCGACATTGCCGAACACCAGATCGCCGCCCATGCCTGCAGTCAGGTTGAGCACGACATCGACATCGGCTGAGCGGATGCGGTCGGTCACTTCCTTGTAAAGATCGTTGCGGCGGCTGGCAGCGCCGGTTTCCGGATCGCGCACGTGGCAATGCACGACTGCCGCGCCGGCCTTTGCGGCATCAATAGCGCTATCGGCGATCTGCTTGGGGGTGATCGGCACATGGCTCGATCTCGAGACCGTGTCGCCGGCGCCGGTCACGGCACAGGTAATGAATACATCGCGGTTCATCGCAAGAGGCATTGTTGTTCTCCCTCGTTCTTGAGGGCATTACGCAACAAGAATTCAACGGATGCTTTGCGTAATCGGAAGCATATGATACTTTATCGGAAGCGCTGGAGGCCGTTTTGCTTGTCCCTTCCCTCGACCGTCTGGATATCGATCTTCTGGTTCTGCCGGATACGAACCTGATCCTGATCGCATCGGTGATCGAACCGTTGCGGGGTGCCAACCGTATCTCCGGAAGCGAGCTCTATCGCTGGCGGGTGTTCACGCCCGACGGCCAGGCCGCGATGACGACCAGCCACGTGCCGATGCCGGCTGATGGTATGTTCCAACAAAGTGCCGAGACCGCGCCGCTCTTCGTACTGGCGAGCTATAATTGGCGCGATGCAGCTACGCCGGCCCTGAAGCGGACATTGTCGCAGAGCGCACGTTATCGTTCGATCATCGCGGGGATCGAATCCGGAACGTGGCTGATGGCCGAGGCGAGCCTGCTCGACAATGTTTCAGCGACCGCGCATTGGGAGGATTTCGAAGAATTTGCGCTGGCCTATCCGCAGGTGCGCGCCGTCAAGGATCGTTTCGTCATCGACGGCAAGCGGATCACCACAGGCGGTTCGCTGCCGACCATGGACCTGATGCTGGAGATCATCCGCCGGCGCCGGGGCTATACACTGGCGCTCGAGGTCAGCCGGCTGTTCAGCTATGAGCAGGGTGGTTTCCAGGGGGAGGCTCAGCATACGCCATCGTCCGTGGGTCTGCGGATGCGAGATCCTCGGGTGGCGCACGCGGTTCGGCTGATGGAGGAGAATGTCGAGCAGCCGTTGACCCTTGTGCGGCTGGCGCGCCGGGTCGGCATCAGTGCCCGTCATCTGCAGGCGCTGTTCCAGGACGATGTGGGGGCGGCCCCGCATCTGCACTATCTGGCATTGAGGCTGAATGCCGCTCGGCGCAAGGTGATCGAGACGAAGGCATCCTTTGCCGAAATCGCCGCCGAGACAGGCTTCAATTCAGCGTCCGCCTTTTCGCGCAGCTACCGGGCGAGTTATTCCGAAAGTCCTTCGGAAACGCGGCGTCGGTTGCGCCGGCGTTCATCGGCGGGTGAACAGACCTGAGAGCTTGCGGAGAGTATCGCCGCCCCTATGCCGGACTTCGGCCGCGCATTTCCCCGGAACTCCCAAGGCGAGTTATGCATTCTGCATATGGGACGAAAGTTAGAATACCAATTTGGTAGTGATTATTGACACGCGGCCCAAATGTGACGAAACTGTGACTGTAGGTTCATGATGAACGTGACGGTTGGAAGGATCGGCAATGCCCCACAGTGTGGAAATGCTTTCCTTTGATCTTTTCGGTCTTGCACGGCGGCTAGTCGCTCCCAGCGAGAAGGCCCCCCGGGATCCGGAGAGGAAACCCTCTGTTGCGGCTCATGATGACAATACCGATGACGCCGATTGCCGGCGTCACGAGATTTTCTTCTGGGGTATGTTCCCCCTTCTCTAGACCGGAGTGGATGATGGCGTTTGCTGCTTGCCAAAATGAACATCAGAAATCCTTGCGCCGCGGCGCGAGACTCTGGTCCGACAAATGCGCCCTGTTGGTCGCATTTCTCTCCATCGGCTTTATCGCGGGCCTGCTCTTCGTCTTGTAAAAGACAACCAAGACTGCTTATGTTCAAAGGCCTCCGGAGGGAGGCCTTTTTCACGATCGGGTTTGATGCTGAACCTTCCGCCGGGCGCGGCTTTTGAGCGCGCGGGCGAGGGACACGGAGATTGGGGCGCTGGCAATGGGACTCCGCGTCTTGCAGGTTTACGGCATTCAACCCTGGACGATACAGATCAACGAATTTTGACTGGAGCTGGATATGACACTGCGTATCAACCAGGCTGCGCCTGACTTCACTGCCGAAACCACCCAGGGATCGATCAGCTTTCATGACTGGATTGGCGACAGCTGGGCGGTTCTATTCTCGCATCCGAAAAATTTCACCCCGGTCTGCACCACCGAACTCGGCGCGATGGCCGGACTCGACGGTGAGTTCCGCAAACGCAATGTCAAGGTGATCGGCATTTCCGTCGATCCGGTAGACAGCCACGTCAAGTGGAAGCAGGACATCAAGACCGCGACCGGTTTCGAGGTCGCCTATCCGCTGATCGGCGACAAGGATCTCAAGGTCGCAAAGCTCTACGACATGCTGCCGGACGATGCCGGCGATAGTTCGGAGGGGCGCACGCCTGCCGACAACGCGACCGTGCGTTCGGTCTATGTCATCGGTCCGGACAAGAAGATCAAGTTGATCCTCACCTATCCGATGACCACCGGCCGCAACTTCGACGAAATCCTGCGCACGATCGATTCGATCCAGCTGACCGCCAAGCACCAGGTGGCGACACCGGCGAACTGGAAGCAGGGTGACGACGTCATCATCACGGCTGCCGTCTCCAACGAAGATGCGATCACCCGCTTCGGCTCGTTCGACACGGTTCTGCCCTATCTGCGCAAGACCAAGCAGCCGCAGGCTTAACGCTTGGCTGCGTGAGAGGACGTTAACGTGTGAAATCGCCCGGCCGCCGGGCGATTTTGCGTTTCAGCGATCCTCGCAGGATCGCTACAGACGGATGGGCGACAGGCCGATGGACGACAGAACGGACAATTTGAGCGATCTAGACCGCGCGCGAGCCCAGCGAATTCTTGGTGCCGAAGAATTCGATGCGCTGGTGCTGTTCCAGCCTGAAGCGTTTCGCTATGCAATCGGCGCTCCGGCCGGGGTTGCGACCATGTGGGGGCGGGCGGGATCGGCGATTGCCGTGGTGCCTTCGGATGCGGGCTCGCCGCTCGCCGTTGTCGTCAGCGATCATGCCGCCGGCGCGGTCGGGAAAGCCTTGCCGGATGCCGATATCCGAACGCATCGCATCTGGATCGACAGCGTTGGCCTTGGCGACGAGAACGATGTTGCGGGCGTCGACGCCGCCTATCGGCGGTCCGGCAATACAGGACCGCGGCCGGAAACATTCGACCAGGATGTCTGTTTCCGCCTGCTCGGCGATCTGCTTCGCGAACGCGGACTTGCCAAGGCCCGGATCGGCGTCGATCTGGAATTCATGCCGGCGGCCGATTTCCTCAAGCTCAAGGCAATGCTGCCGGAGGCGACCTGGCTCGACGGCTCGCCCGCTTTGCGCAGGCTGAGATCCGTCAAGACGCCAGCCGAAATCACCCGGCTGCAGCGGGCGAGCCGGGCAGCCGAAGCGGGGTTGATCCGCATGCGCGAGGAGATTGCACCCGGTGTGCCGCTGTCGGCCCTGTCGACGGCGTGGCTTCAGGGCGCCCGGTCTGAGGCCGATGGCCATGGATATGCGTTGAGCGGGCACTGGGACTATATCTCGGTCGGGCCAGATCTTGGCGATGCTGGCGCCATCGTTGCGCCGGGAGCACTGATCAAGGCGGATGTCGGCACACTGGTCGACGGCTATTCGTCGGATGGTGCCCGGACGTTCTGTCTTGGATCGCCGGCGCCTCTTGCGCTCGACATCTATAAGGCGCTCGAAAATGCCTTTGCCGCAGGGTTAGCACGGGTCCGGCCCGGCAACAGTTTCGGCGCCGTGCACAAGGCGATGCTCGGCTCGATGCGCAAGGACGGTTTTAGCGAATATTACCGAGGCCATTTCGGTCATTCGGTCGGCGGCGGTGTCGGCATCGAGGAATGGCCATTTTTCTCGCACGACAGTGGCGAAATCATCGAGCCGAACATGGTCGTGGCGCTGGAGGCACCGTTCTACGCGCAGGGGCTTGGCGCGTTGATGATCGAGGACCAGTTCCTGGTGACCGAGACGGGTGCGGAATGCATGAACAGTCTGACTCGGTCTCTGGTCAGTGTCTGATCAGGTCTCACCGAGGATGCTGACCGGCCGATCCCACTGGATCAGCACGACACAGCCGGTATCGCTCCAGACCGAATGTTCGCTGCCCTTGGCGTTGACCACACAGCAGCCGGGACCATAGTCACCAGCCTCATCCGACTGGGTGCCCTGCAGAACAAGGATGGTTTCCAGTCCCTCGTGCCGGTGGCGTGGTACGCCAGCGCCTGCTTCATATTTCAACAGCGCCACACCCGGCTGATCGTCGATGAACGGATTGATCCAATGAATGGTGACGCCGTCGCGGAACGGGCCGAAGTCGAGGCTTTTCCAGCCGCCATTGATCAGGCCTTCCCGGGTGGTTTCAGGCATGCATCAGTCCTTTCAGGAGATCATCGAGATGAGCCGTCCAGCCGACAATGCCGCCCTGCGCGCGGATCATGTCGAGGGCGGCCTGCTTGAAATGCGGGAAATAACTGGCGGTGGCTTCTTCGACGATGAGGCATTCATAGCCGCGATCATTGGCCTCGCGCATGGTGGTCTGGACGCAGACCTCCGTGGTCACCCCAGCAAAGACGAGTTGGGTGATGCCACGATTCTGCAACTCTTCGCCGAGCGAAGTGGCATAGAAGGCGCCTTTGCCGGGCTTCTCGATCACCAGTTCACCTCCGATGGGCTCAAGTTCGGGCAGGATCGCAGTGCCGGGTTCGCCGGCAATCAGGATCCGGCCCATCGGCCCCTGGTCTCCAATCCTCAATGTTGGATTGCCACGATTGCGCTTGGCAGGTGGAAGGTCCGACAGATCCGGCCGATGGCATTCCTGGGTGTGGATCACCGGCAGGCCGGCATGGCGAAAGCCGTCGATCAGGCGCTTGACGTCCGGCACGATGACCGAGACATGGCTGACGTCGTTGCCCAGCGTTTCGCCGAACCCGCCGGGCTCGGCAAAATCGCGCTGCATGTCGATGACAATCAGGGCGACGGCGTCGCGCCTGAGCGGGAAGGCGAAGGGCAGGGCCTTGATATCCGTCATCAGTGATGCCCCGCCATGTGAGCGCCGATGACGGAAATGTCGGCTTCGCGCGCCGGGGTTTCATAGACCAGCTTGCCGTCGGACATGACGATGATGCGGTCGGACATTTCCATCAGTTCGTCGAGATCTTCGGAAATCAGCAGCACGGCGGTGCCGCCATTGCGGGCTTTCATGATCCGCGAGCGGATTTCGGCGACCGCGGAAAAATCGAGACCGAAACAGGGATTGGAGACGACCAGCAGATCGACCTCGCCAGTCAGCTCGCGGGCGAGCACCGCACGCTGGACATTGCCGCCGGACAGCGAGGCGATGGGGGAGGCCGGTGACGCCGTCTTGACCTTGAAATCACCGATCAGCTTGCCGGCAAGGCGGCGCATGGCGCGGCCGTCAAGCCAGCGGGTTTCGCGGCCGTCGGTCTTCAGGTCGAATGTACGGAAGGAGAGGTTTTCGGAAACGCTCATTTTCGGGGCGCAGGCATTCTGTAGCGGTTCTTCTGGAATGAAGCGGACATTGTTGGCACGGGTTTCGGCGCGGGTCGCTCCATAAGGCTTGCCCTTGACCGCGACATTGCCGGTATCGGCCGGACGCTGGCCGGCGAGGATTTCCGACAGTTCCTTCTGGCCGTTGCCGGATATGCCGGCGATGCCGACGATTTCGCCGGAATGCACGATGAGCTTGTCGATTTCGATGGTCTTCAAGCCGCTGCGATCGGGCGCCTTGACGCTGTTGAGGGCGAGGACCTGGGCCGCGCCGCCGTTGACCGGCAGACGGGTATCAAGTTCCGCGAGCTTTACGTCACCGATCATCATCGCTGCCATTTCCCGGGTCGACAGTTCGGAGGTCTTGCCGCCACCGGTCAGCTTGCCCTTGCGCAGAACCGAGACGGTATCGGCAAACTTGGTCACTTCATGGAACTTGTGGCTGATCATCAACACGGTGAGTTCGCCGCGCTGGGTCAGGCCGCGGACCAGGCCGAGCATGTCGTCGGCCTCGGCCGGCGTCAGGACCGATGTCGGCTCGTCAAGCACCAGGAAACGGCGCCCGAGATAGAGCTGCTTGATAATCTCGAGCTTCTGCTTTTCACCGGCCGCCAGTTCGGCGACCGGGCGGTGCAGCGGGATCTCGAAAGGCATGGTCTGCATGAAGGCGGCAAGCGCCTTCTTCTCCTGCGTCCAGTTGATCACGGCCGGCACTTCGCTACGGCTGATCACAAGGTTCTCCGCGCCGGTCAGCGAGGGCACGAGGGTGAAATGCTGGTAGACCATGCCGAGGCCGAAGGCGGCAGCATCGCGCGGCGAAGCGACGGACACTTCCCGGTCATCGACCATCAACTGCCCGGATGTCTGGCGGTAGAAGCCCATGATGCATTTGACCAAGGTCGACTTGCCGGCGCCATTTTCTCCGAGCAGGGCATGGAAGGAGCCAGGTTCGACTTTGATCGAGACATGGTCGAGCGCGGTGAATGCGCCGAAACGCATGGTCATGTCGACGGTTTCGATGCCGACGGCGGGGATGGTCTTGGCCGGGGGAAGTTCGCCGATGATCATGGCAGCTGGCTCACGAGCTTGGCGGAATTGGACACCGAGCCGAAAACGCCGCCCTGCATCTTGACCATCTTGATTGCCGCCAGATGGTTGCCATAGTCGGTGGCGCCGCAGCAGTCTTCCAGCAGCAGGCACTCGAAGCCGCGGTCATTGGCTTCACGCATCGTTGTGGAGACGCAGACATCGGTGGTGATGCCGGTCAGGATGATGTTTTCGATGCGCTTCTGGTTGAGGATCAGTTCGAGATCGGTGGCGCAGAAGGAACCCTTGCCGGGCTTGTCGATGATGGTTTCGCCTTCGAGTGGATAGAGGTCTTCGATGATGTCCCAGCCGGGTTCGCCGCGCACGAGAATGCGGCCGCAGGGGCCGGCGTCACCGATGCCGGCGCCAATGCGCTGCGAGCGCCAACGTTTGTTGGCCGGCAGGTCGGCGAGATCCGGCCGGTGGCCTTCGCGGGTGTGGATGATATGGTAGCCCTTGGCCCGCATTGCGGCGAGCACCGTCTTGATCGGCTCGATCGGCGCCTGGACCAGCGACAGGTCGTAACCCATGTGATCGACATAACCGCCCTTGCCGCAGAAATCGGTCTGCATGTCGATGATGATCAGGGCCGTGTTGTCGGGCCTAAGCTTGCCGTTATAGGGCCAGTTGTATGGGTCGCCGTCGATATAGTGGGTATTGGTCTCGATCATCGCATCCATCGATTTTCTCCTATTCCCCGGCGAGCTTGAAGGTTTCGCCGTAGCGGCGATGCGGCTTGTCGAAGCCGCAGGACGTGCCGTCGGTCACCTTGACCTGGTCTTCCCAGGGCAGGCGATAGTTTCCGGCGATCAGGTCGTGCATGTAGGTGTAGGGCGCATCCTGCGCGCCGTCGGCAACGGCGACATAGCCGCGATGGCCGAACTGGTAGATGTTGTTTTCGACGCCCCAGCCAAGACGGGCCTCGCGCACCAGATCGGGGCGGACCTCCGCCGTGATGATCTCGTTGACGCGGCCGCTGGTGCCATGGGCGATGATCGTTCCGTCAAAGTTGCAGATCATGCCTTCGCCCATGCTGTCGAACGTGCCGTCTGTGCCGCACATGCAGACATTGGCGGTGACCATGAGATTGCAGAAGGCGTTCGACTGGTTGGTGAATTTCCAGCTGTCGCGGATCGGCGCGGTGTAGCCGGCCGTGCGGATCATGATTTCGGCGCCCTTGTAGGCGCATTCGCGGGCCATTTCCGGGAACATGCCATCGTGGCAGATGATCAGGGCCAGCTTGGCGCCCTTCGGCCCCTCGATGACGGGGATGCCCATGTCGCCGGGCTCCCACGGTTCGACGGGAACCCAGGGATGCATCTTGCGATAGTAGAGTTTCAGCTCACCCTGGTCGTCGATGATGATGCCGGAATTATAGGGCATGCCACCGGGGTTTAACTCCATGATCGAGAAGCAGCCCCAGATTCTATTGGCCTTGCACGCCGCCTTGAAGGCCGCAACTTCCGGGCCGTCGAGCGTGCACATGATCTCCGGATTGATATCCATCGACAGGCCATGCAGCGCATATTCCGGGAAGACGACGAGATCCATGCCCGGCTGGTTGCGCCGGGCCTTGCCGACGAGATCGACGATCACCTGGGTCTGGCGCGCCAGATCAGCCTTCGTCACCGTGTTGGGCAATTGCAGTTGAACGAGGCCGATGCCGACGCCGTGTTCGGATTTGTTCAGTCCACCCAATCCGTTCATGGAGATCTTCCTTCCGTTCAAATTACTTGGTGAGCGACAGCGCACCGGGCGCGCCGGTGAGCGAGCGGGTGGGCGAGGACGTGGCGATCATGATGATCAGGGTCAACACGTAAGGAGCCGCATAGAAAAGGTAGTAGCCTTCGGTGACGCCGACCGATTGCAGGGCAGGGCCGAGCGCGCCGGCACCGCCGAACAGCAGCGATGCAAGCAGGCAGCCGATCGGGTTCCAGCGGGCGAAGATCACCAGCGCCACGGCCATCAGGCCCTGACCGGAGGAGATGCCTTCGTTCCACGAACCTGGATAGAAGAGCGATAGGTAAGCGCCGCCGACTGCCGCCAGTGCGCCGCCGGCGGCCGTTGCCAGGAGGCGGATGGTGTCGGGGTTGAGGCCCATGGCGCGGGCCGCATCCGAACTGTCGCCGACGACACGCAGGATGAGGCCGAGGCGCGTGTTGCGCAGGGCCCAGGACAAGGCGAAGGCCAGGGCAATGCCGAGGATGAACAGCACGTTGATGTTGAGCGCCGCCTGGATCTGCGGATAGCTCGACCAGCCGCCAAAGGGGATCGACGGCAGTTTGGGTGCCGAGGGCTGGATGAACGGCTTGCCGAGGAAAAAGGCAAGGCCCAGGCCGAACTGCATCATGGCGATGCCGATGGCGATGTCGTTGACCTTGGGGAATTTGCAGATGAAGCCGTGCAGCAGGCCGAAGAGCGAGCCGGCCAACATGGCGGCCAGCACACCCAGCCAGGGCGAACCGGTCATGACGGCGGTGCCGTATGCGGCCATAGCGCCAAAGACGAGCGTGCCTTCTAGGCCGAGATTGATGCGGCCGGAGCGCTCAGTGATCATTTCGCCGAGGCTGACGAAGATGAACGGTGTCGAGACGCGGATGGCGCCGGCGATGATGGCGAGGGGGATGCCCCAGAGGCCGATATCGGTTCCGTCCATCAGGCGGCTCCCTTGCTGGTCTCAGGCTGCTTCCAGAGGTCAGGATTGAAGATCTTGAAGCGGCCGTAGAGGGTTTCGGAAAAGAGCACGGCGATAAACAGCGTGCCCTGGAGCACGAGCACCGTGGCGTCGGGCAGTGCCATGCGGCGCTGGATCAGGCCGCCGGAGGCGTCAATGCCGCCGAGAAGGATGGCTACCGGAATGATGGCCAGTGGATTGTGGCGGGCGAGGAAGGCGACGAGAATGCCGGTATAACCATAGCCGGCCGCCAGCGAGCCATTGGCGCTGCCCTGGACTGCGGCGACCTCGATCATGCCAGCGAGACCGGCAAAGGCGCCGGCGAGAAACGTGAAGCCGACGATCAGGCGGCCGACGGGCAGGCCCTGGATCTGGGCGGCCCGCATGTTGCCGCCAGCGATGCGGGCGGCAAAGCCGCTCGTCGTCCATTCGATGACAATATAGGAAATGATGCAGGCAACGACGCCGACGGCAAAGCCCCAATGCACGTCCATGCCGGGGATCTTGCCGAGCATGTATTCGGCGGAAAGCGGGGTCGTCGATGGTTTGTTGAGGCTTGCCGGATCTCTCAGCGGGCCTTCGATCAACTGGTTCATCAGGGCAATGGCGATATAGGCAAGCAGCAGCGAGGCGATGGTCTCGTTGACGCCGCGATAGTGACGCAGGAAGCCGGATAGGCCGATCCAGATGCCACCGATCACCATGGCAGCGATGCCCATGGCGATCCACAGCAGCAGAGGCGGCACCAGGCCGAAGATCGGCAGGGCAATCGCGGCAGCGGCGACACCGCCGAGAACGACGGCGCCTTCAGCGCCGATCACGGTAAGGCCGAGACGCGCCGGCAAGGCGACGCAGAGTGCGGTGAGCAGCAGAGGGGCTGCGCGGCTCAGGGCATTTTGGATCGAGAACCAGCTGCCGAAGCCGCCGGCATACATCAGTTGAAAAAGCTGGAGCGGCGATTTGCCGAGCACGGCTATGAAAACCGAAAAGATGGCAAGACCGACGAGCACTGCAAACAGTGCGATGGCAAGCGGTTCTGCGCGTCTCGCCGCCCATTCGATGGCAGGCCGGAAATCTCCGGCCCGCACCGGGGGTGGAACGAGGCTCTGACTGTTTATTTCCAAGGTCATGGCCGCCGCTCCCGCGCGCTTCAGGACGTCGAGCCGATAACACCCTCGACGAGATAGCCCATGCTCTCGAGCTCGATCGCATCTTCTGCTAGATCGGCGGTGACGACGACGGCTCCCTTGTTGTCCTTCAGGCCGTTTCTGAAGACGGAGAAGCCGCCCTTCATCATGTCCGCCTGCGTCGCTTCGAACTTGGTACGGGCTTCGGCCGAGACCGCCGGGCCGAGCGGGCTCATCTTGACGAAGCCGTCCTTCAGTCCGCCGCGGACGAAGTTGCCGAGCTTTTCGCCGGCCTGTGCCTTGGTGACGAAGTCGGTATAGACATTGCCCCAGGCCCATTCGGCGCCGGTCAGGTACTTTTCCGGAGCAAGCGGGCTCTGGTTGGCGTGGTAGCCGCAGACGAATGCGCCGCGGCCAGCGGCGGTCTCCACAACGACCTTCGGGCTGTCGACATGGCAGGTGATGACGTCGGCACCCTGGTCGATCAAAGCGTTGGTGGCTTCAGCTTCCTTGACGGCGAGCGACCATTCGCCGGTGAAGATCACCTGGCAGGTAATGGTCGGGTCGACGGAGCGGGCTCCGAGCAGGAAGGAATTGATGTTCTGCACCACCTGCGGGATCGGCTTGGCGGCGACGAAGCCGATCTTCTTGCTCTTCGAGGCGTAGCCGGCGGTGATGCCGTTCAGATACTGGCCCTGGCCGATATAGCCGAAATAGGACCCGGTGTTCATCGGGTTCTTGCCCTCCTGCCACAGGCCGCCGCAATGGCGGAACTGGACGTCGGGATATTTCTCGGCCATGGCGAGCATATGGGGGTCGAAGTAGCCGAAGGAGGTCGGGAAGACGAGGGTCGCGCCATCCAGGTTGATCATCGATTCCATCGTCTTCTGGACATCGACGGTTTCCGGCACGTTTTCTTCCTCGACGACGGTAACGCCGGCCATGCTTTTCAACGCTGCGGCACCCTCGGCATGAGCCTGGTTGTAACCATAGTCATCTTTTGGCCCGACATAGATGAAGCCGACGGTCAGGGCGGCCTGTGCCATCGCAGTCGAGAAGAAGGCGTTGGGAGCAAGGGCGGCACCTGCTGCGCCGGCGACGGAAGTCTTGAGGAATGTTCTGCGGGTAACGGACATAAGCTTGGTCATCGAAGTTCCCCTTATCTGGCTTTTGCCATTCTTGAATTCTGCAATAAAGTGTATGCAATCGGCGTGCCAGAGACGTAAGTATTTGATAAAATAAGCCCCAATGATCTATGCTTTGCGGCAAGATCAAACTGTATGCAGTTTACGCGATGGTATGGTTAGGAAATAGGCAACCATTTCGGCGACAGGTGCGCCGGGGTATGCTTGCAGCGCTACGTCGGTTTGACTCAGGCGCGGTGCTTTGGCATGTGTATGCAGTAGCAACGTGGGATCGCCTGTGAACAAGCCTGAGAAGAAAGCCGTCATCCGTGCCGGTACGACCGTCGAGCAGATGGTGCGGGCGATCGCGGACCTGATCATTACCGGCAGCCTGGAGCCCGGCGAGAAGATGGACGAGGGCTCGCTGGCCTCGCGCTTCGAGGTGTCGCGCACACCGGTGCGCGAAGCCCTGCGGGAGCTCTGTGCCATGGGTCTCGTCGACCGCCAGCCGAACAAGCGGGCTGTGGTCACCAATGTCAGCGGCGGTGCTCTCAACTCGATGTTCGAGGCGATGGCCGAGCTTGAGGGCATATGCGCGCGGCTGTCCGCCGAGCGCATGACCGTTGCCGAGCGCAAACATCTCGAAGAGATGCACCAGGCCTCAAGCCGGATCGTCCGCGCCTCGGCCGACGAGGACTATGCCGCATACAATATCGAGTTTCATACCCAGCTTTATCGCGGGGCACATAACGACCATATCCTGGAACTTGTCACCCAGACGCGCGCGCGGCTTTCGCCCTTCCGGCGCGCGCAGTTCCGTCTCGAAGGGCGTCTTGCCAAGTCCTGGCGCGAGCATGACGAGATCGTCACGGCTATCCTGCGTGGCGACGCGCTCGCTGCTGGAAAATCGGCCTATGAGCATGTCTCGATCGTCAGCGAGGCCAGTGCGACCTTTGCGCGGCCGGGTGTTCCTGCCTAGGCGCTTTGCGCCACCCGCATCTCCCGAAGATCCGAAGGCGGGACCGGCATTTCAAGCGGCGCCTTTGACCTTGCGGCAAAGGCGTTGCCGATGCCGAGCAGGATCGGTTCGTCGACGCCGATGATGGCGACGGCTTCGGCGAGTTCATTGAGGGTGCCGGACCAGCGGCGTTCATTCGGGCGGGTGACCGAGGTGACGATCACGGCGGGCGTCGACAGGGGCATGCCATTTGAGGCAAGCGCATCGCGGATCTTTTCCGCCGTGCGACCGCCCATGTAGAAGACGGTGGTGACCGTCGGGTCGGCGAGGTTTGCCCAGTTCGTGCTGGCTGGGAGATCGCCATGGCGTGAATGGCCGGTAACGAAACGGACCGATTGCGCATGGTCGCGGTGGGTGAGCGAAATGCCGAGTGCCGATGCCATGGCGCTGGCAGCGGTGATGCCCGGCACGACATCGACCGGAATGCCTTCGGCCTCCAGACGCGCGAGTTCTTCGCCGGCACGGCCGAAGATCATCGGGTCACCGGATTTCAGCCGGACCACACGTTTGCCGGCCTTGGCGAAGTTCACCATCATGGCGTTGATGTCGTCCTGCTTGCAGCTTTCACGGCCGCCGCGCTTGCCGACCAGCATGCGCTTGGCTTCGCGGCGGGCAAGCTCCAGCACCTCGGATGAAACAAGATCGTCGAAGAGGATGACGTCGGCCGATTGCAGAGCGCGCACTGCCTTCAAGGTCAGCAGTTCGGCATCGCCGGGACCGGCGCCGACCAAGGTGACGCGACCGGTGGCGGGCGCTTCCGACAGGCTTTCGGCCTCAGTCAGAAGCGCCCGTTCGACGCCCTCCTCCGGCGATTGGTTGCTGGCGAATGATCGGTCGACAAAACGTTCCCAGAAGGTCCGGCGCTGTGGTCCGGGCGCCAGGCGTTCGTTGACCCGCTCGCGGATGTCGCGCGCCAGTTCGGCCCAGCCCTTCAGGGCTTGTGGCAGAAGCGTCTCTATGCGGCGACGGATGGCCTGGGCCAGAATGGGGGCGGCGCCATCGGTGGAAATCGACACGATGATCGGCGAGCGATTGACGATCGAGCCGAACTGGAACTGGCAGTAGGCCGACTTGTCGATGACATTGACCGGAACACCGGCTCTGCGCGCCGCTGCGTGGAAGGCTTCGGCCTCTTCGTCGGTTTCACAATCTGCGAGGGCAAGGGCCGCGTTTTCGAAGATGCCGGCATGCCAATGGTGCCGATGAAAAACATAGCGGCCATCGTCATTGGCGGTCGCGAGCAGTTCGAGAAAGACGTCGGATAGTTCGTCCTCACGGCAATAGACATGAACCCGTGCACCGCAGGCGGCGAGCAGCTCGGCCTTCCAGGCGGCACCGTCGGTGCCACCGGCAACAATCACCTTTTTGCCTTCGAGCGACCAGAAGACGGGAAGCGTGGCAAGAGGTGCGACCCGCTCGGGCCGCCGGGATTCATTCCGCTGCGAGGACGTGGCAAGCATCGATGATCCTCCTGATTTCGGAGCGGCACGAGCCGCAATTGGTTCCGGCAGACAATGTTGTGCCCACCGCCTCGACGGTCGAGCAGCCCTGTCGAACGGCACCGGTGATCTGATTGACGCCCACCGAGAAGCAGGAGCAGACGATTGCACCGGGATCGGGGCGATCGGCGCTTGGGCGACCGGCGATCAGCGCATAACGCTTGGCCGTTTCGGCTTGCTGCTCACGCAATTGGCCGACCAGCCAGTTGCGTGATACGGCCACGGGACTGGCGGCGACGAAGAGAGCGCCGAGGAAGTGCTGGCCGGCAAAGAAGGCAAGACGGGTGTCGCCGCTACGGGCATCGGCATAGCCGGTTACCTCGACATCGGCCGGAATGGCGAATGCCTTTCGCGCCCAGGTTTCCCAGTCAATATTGTCCTGTTCGAAACCAAGCTCGACGCGCCAGCCGCCATCGGCCTTGGCAATTACCCAGTAGGCGGCGTCCAGGTTTGCCGGTTTCGCCACGCTGACAGCAAAGCCGTAGGCCTTTACTGCATAGCGCTTCATCGCGACCGGAACATGCTTCAAGGCGGGTTGGCCGGAGACCGGATCGGTGATCGACGGGACCAGCGCATCGATACGGCCAAGGGAAGAATTTTCCCCCGTCCAGTGCATGGGAACGAAGACCGAGCCGCGGCTCTGTCGTTCGGTCAGCAGTGCGCGGACGATGACGCGGGCACCGTTTTCTGCGGAAAACTCGACAAGATCGGCGTCGGCAATCCGGTATTGCGCGGCAT
>NZ_AHZC01000298.1 GCF_000247475.1 Rhizobium sp. PDO1-076
ATCGAGCCACCGGGCATATGGGCGTGCATGCCACACAGATTGAACGGCAGGGCGGGGAGGTGTCTCGCAATCGCTTGGATGAGGAAGCAGCGAAGCGCAATGCCGATCTGATCCGAGAAAAGCCGGAACAGGTGCTGACGCTGATCACCGGCGAGAAGAGCGTGTTCGACCGGCATGATATTGCCCGAACGCTGCATCGCTATATCAACGACGATGCGCAGACGTTTCAGAATGCGTTTGCAAAAGTGATGGCATCGCCGGCGCTGGTCGAGCTTCAGCCGGAGCGGATGGATGCTGCGACAGGTGAGATCGAGCGGGCGCGGTATTCGACCCGGGAAATGGTCGGGATCGAATCCGGCATGGTGCAAGCCGCCGAGCGATTGCACCAGGCGCAAAGTCATGGCGTCGATCGCCGACATGTCGAACGCGCGATGAGCCGTCAGGATAATGCCATTCGTTCCAGCGTTATTAGCGACACGGTCGGCAAGGTCGAGCGCGGGGAAATTGATGCCGGTGAGCGGGATCGTCGCATAAGCGAAGCGCGGCTTTCGGATGAGCAGCGGGCGGCGATCGAGCACATCACCGGGCCGGAGCGGATTTCTGCGGTCGTTGGTTATGCCGGGGCCGGCAAGAGCACGATGCTTGCCGCTGCACGTGAGGCATGGGAGGCCCAGGGCTATCAGGTTCACGGCGCGGCTCTATCGGGTAAGGCGGCCGAGGGGCTGGAGGAGTCGTCCGGCATCCAGAGCCGCACTCTGGCGTCCTGGGAATACCACTGGAAGTCGAGTGTCGACGGCAGGTCTTCACGCGATCAGCTTGGCAGCAGGGATGTGTTCGTCATCGACGAGGCCGGCATGGTTGGAAGCCGGCAACTCGCTGGCTTCGTCAGAGAGGTCGAGAGGTCCGATGCAAAGATTGTCCTGGTCGGCGACCATGAGCAGCTGCAAGCGATCGGGGCAGGCGCGCCGTTCCGCGCGATCGCCGAGCAGATCGGCCATGCCGAGCTCTCCGAGATCCGTCGGCAGAATGAACCATGGCAGCGCGAGGCGTCGGTGGCCTTTGCCACCCATCGCACGGGCGAGGGTCTGGCAGCCTACCGGGACAATGGCAACATCCACTT
>NZ_AHZC01000297.1 GCF_000247475.1 Rhizobium sp. PDO1-076
TGAGCGCTACGAACGGCCCACCTTTCCTTTTGTGATCGAGGCCGCGAGATAAGCTCCTTCACCGAAAGGAGCGGAACGGGATGGTTGGAGATCGCGCTGATGGCATGCTTGAAGTCATGGATGAAGACATGCATGAAGCCAGGCATGAGGGAAAATATCGTCGGATCGAGGTGATCACCGGTCGTCGCCAGCGGCGGAATTGGACTGACGAGGAGAAGGCGCGCATCCTTGCGGAAAGCGCGGAACCTGATGTGAACATTTCCGCCGTTGCTCGGCGCTGGGGCGTCAATCGCGGCTTGCTGAATGTTTGGCGTCGGGATGCTGGGCTGACCACTCGTCCCTCGGCCAAGGTCTGCGCGCAGCAGGCAATGTTCGTGCCGGTAACGGTGGTCGGCGATCAAGCGGCCCACCAGGGCTCTCGATCGGATGCCGCCCACTTCGCCGCAGGTCGGATTGAGATCGAGATTGCTGGCGCGCGCCTGACCGTGATCGGCACGGTGGCGCCCGAGTTGGCGCAAGCGATCGTGGCGGCGTTGCGGGGGCACCGGTGATCGGACTTTCCCCTGGTGGAGTGAAGATCATGGTTGCGACGCAGCCTGTCGACTTCCGGCGCGGCATGAATGGCCTGGTGGCATTGGTGGCATCGGTGCTTGCGGCTGATCCTTATTGCGGCGACGTGTTCGTGTTCCGCGCCAAGCGTCTCGATCGACTTCGCTGCATTTATTGGGATGGATCCGGCATGATCCTAGCGACGAAGTGGCTTGAGGCGGGAAAGTTTGTTTGGCCGCCGGTCCGCGATGGCGCGATGCAGATGACGCGCGAAGAGTTCTCGCTTCTGCTGGCCGGTATCGACTGGACAAGGGTGACGCAGAACCCGGTAAAACGCCCCTTGAAAGTAGGTTGATCCTATTGGTTTTGCTTGATGATTCTGACCTTCGTGGTAGGATCCGGGGACTGTCAGGAATTTCGTGTACGGGCGTGCATAATGGGTATGAAGGAGACCACCCATGGCACGACGGAAAGAGCCGGTTATCCCGGACGCAATATTGGACCAATTGCTCGGCGGAGCTGATGCCAAGACGGCCTTCGACGGCGGCGGGCTGATTGACCAGTTGAAGAAGGCGCTTGCCGAG
>NZ_AHZC01000296.1 GCF_000247475.1 Rhizobium sp. PDO1-076
GGCATCGAATGCGACGGGGCGACGTATCACCGATCGGCCACCGCCAGAGACCGCGACAAGGTCCGTGAACAAGTGTTGAGAGGTCTCGGCTGGAACATACTCCGCGTCTGGTCGACCGATTGGTGGTTCGATGCCACAGGCTGCGCCGAGCGGCTTCATGGCAGCCTGGAGGCCCTATTGGAGGAGAGCCGGGCACGTCGTACTGCAGAAACAGAAAGCGCTGTGACCCGTTGGGATATGGGACACGAGGTTGAAGGGACCGAAGAAAATCGTATCGACGATACTACAACGTCCGTTGAGCCGATCGTGTTGCCGCCGGTCGCCTTCGAGACTGAACGCGTTTCTGCGGAGGCGCGGCCACTGTCCAGCGAGCCTCAAACTCTGGAAATGCCACCCACTCCCACCTTGACCGGCGACAAAACTTCGAACGAGCGGGGATACAAGGTCACCGATCTTTCCAGTTTCCGAGCCGAGCCAGATCAGTTTTTTGAATTTGGCTATCGCGATACCCTGCGCAGGATGATCGAGGCAGTCATCGAAACCGAAAGCCCGTTGCGCGCAGACATTCTTGCCCAGCGTATATCCCGGGCGCATGGCTGGTTGCGCACGGGCGGGCGGATCCGGGAGCGGATAGATCTCCACCTCCGCGGTTATGACACGACAAAGGAGTCGAGCGGCGAATTCATCTGGAAGGTGGGCACCGTTTCAAAGATCATGCCCTATCGGCAGCCGACCAGCGAGGAAGCGCGCAGGTCGATCGCCGATATACCGCTTGCGGAACTCGCCTCCGTCGTCTCCGACAATCCAGATCTGCTGGATCAGCCAGATCCGACGCGTGATCTGGCGCGGCTGCTTGGTGTCGAACGCCTTGCTGCTGTTTCCCGCTCACGGCTGGACGAAGCACTCGCTCTGGCGCGGTCGCATGTGTCAACCACCCAACCATTCGAGTAGCCATGTTCCGGTTCATCCATTCCAGCGATCTTCATCTCGGAAAGCGTTTTGGCAATTTCGCGGGCGACTTGCCCGGCCGTTTACGTGAAGCAAGACACGACGTCATCGCGCGGCTTGCACAGCACGCCCGTGAGCAAAACGCCACGACGGTGCTGCTCGCAGGTGATACCTTCGATACCGAGACCCCCGCGCCTCACGTGAGA
>NZ_AHZC01000295.1 GCF_000247475.1 Rhizobium sp. PDO1-076
AAGGCAACGAGATAGTCGACGATGCCGCAGGTTGCGTAAGCCAGTTCGTAGTTCGGATTGCCCGGCTCCAGCTTGCCCGGAACTTTGTCGCGGCCGTAGAAATAGTGGTAGAGCGGATCAAGCTCCAGAAGCAGGTCGTATTTCCCGTACATCAGCGCATAATGTGGACCATAGGTCTTGTAGAGGCTGAAGACATAATAGTCGACGTCGAAGGCCTGAACGTCGACAGCGCGGTGCGGGGCATAGGCCACGGCATCGACGCAGATCCTTGCACCGCGAGCGTGGACGAAATCGGCGATTTCACGGATCGGATTGATCGAGCCGAGCAGGTTCGAGCAATGGGTAACGCAGACGAGCTTGGTGCGCTCGCTCATCAGAGGCGCGAGGTCTGCCAGATCAAGCGTCAGTCCGTTTCCTTGTTCAGCGGCCAGACCTTGAAAATGACGCCGCGCTCCTGCAGCCGGTCCCAGGGGCCGATATTGGATTCGTGATCTGCAATGGTGACGATGATCTCGTCGCCTGGCGCCAGCTGGCTGTGCATGACGCGGGCCAGGTTCTGCAACAGCGCGGTGGTCGAATTGCCAAAGATAATCTCCTCGGGCCGGCCGGCATTGACGAGATGCATGGCGGCGGTACGGGCCTCGTGCAGGGCATTGGCGGCGGCCTGGGACACCTCGTAAGAACCGCCGATCTGGACATTCTTCTCGATCAGAAAGGTATTGATTCGCTCGACGGCACCCTTGAGGATCTGCGATCCGCCGGCATTGTCGAAAAAGGTCCAGCCGCGATCAAGGCCGGGAAACTGGCTGCGCACGAAATCGAGATTGAGCGGCGAAGTGGTGGCCATCCTTGTTGTCCTCCAATGCTATATTTTTGTTCAGTGGTTGAGGACCGCGCGCAGGAAGCCGCGCGTCCGTTCCTCTTTGGGATTGTCAAAGATCGCTTCCGGCGTGCCGGCCTCAACAAGGCGGCCGCGGTCCATGAAGATCACCCGGTCGGCGACCTGGCGGGCAAAGCCCATTTCATGGGTGACCACGATCATCGTGACGCCTGAGCCTGCAAGCTTGCGCATGACATCGAGCACTTCGCCAACCATTTCCGGGTCGAGCGAGGACGTCGGCTCATCGAAGAGCAGCACGGCGGGCTCCATCGCGA
>NZ_AHZC01000294.1 GCF_000247475.1 Rhizobium sp. PDO1-076
CCTTCGCAACCAGTTGGAGGCTGGGGAGCCGCACAGCTTATTTACCTTTGGTTGATATTTTGAGAGGCGTACGGCTGCTTGTGCTCATCACCGCGCGCGTGAACCAGAGTATTCGGTGCACGACAAGACTCGGCCTATAAGCGGACCAAGGGTTCATATGTTTGCTTCCTGCCGAGAATTGATTCTGGGAACAAAGCCTACCGAGAACCCAAAAAGCTTTCCGATTTTTTCCATTGTCTCCAATGTTGGATTTGCCGTGCCGGCTTCGATCTCGGCAACTTGGCGCCGGGTAAGCGACAGCGTTTTGGCAAACTCCTCCTGGGTCATGCCGAAACCCTTTCGGATATCCGCAACCGCTTCAGGCAGCCTTAAATCGCCAGTTCGAGCACGCTCAGCCAGTGTTCGCCGGTTTTCAAGAATCTCTTCTTTCGTCGGTTTCTTCCAGCGAGCCATTTAGCTGCCCTTCGTCATCAGTGGCATGTTGCCAAAACGCTATCTGCGATCTCGATGCCGCGTCCCATCGCACGGTCCAAAATGTCCGGAGACGCTCCCATATCTTTCGCCATAGCCGGAGCTTGGCGCAGGTGTTTGGCAAACTCGGCAAGCGTAGCTGCGAGCGCTTTCTGCTCAACAGGATCAGGCATCAGTTCGGCGCAAATGCGCTTCCAATCGGGAAGATGGTCACGACCACCGTCACGCATCATGACCCAACGGGTGGAGCGAACAATCCCCTCTTTGGCGAGCCGCATTGGTGCGAAATCAAAGAGCGGAGACAGGCGGATCGTGCCGTCCTGATGCTTGCTGAGTGCGGAATTCCGGCCGTGATTGTCGGGATTGCCAAGCGCGAGGTTGGCGATATCGCGCTTCAGGTATTCGACAATGTCCGCGAAGGGATTGGCCGAATATTGGCGCAGAACGTCGATATAGGCTTCATGCGTGCCGACATGGCCGAAATCGGCAACGCCGATCGCGGACACGAGGCTTTCCTGGCCCAGCCGGACGGTTCCGCCACCTTCTTTTCTCTTCCGGTCAAAACGGGGAATGATCAGGACGCCTTCGGCGTAGGCTGATGGTTCGCTGACATTCAGACCGATCTCTTTAGCGATTCGCGAATAAAGGGCTTCGCCTTCGAGAATCAGGCGGTCTACAGGCTCGTTGCTGCGTAC
>NZ_AHZC01000293.1 GCF_000247475.1 Rhizobium sp. PDO1-076
ATCGAGGCAACGATGCCGGCGCCGACGGTGCGGCCGCCTTCGCGGATCGCGAAGCGCAGCTTTTCTTCCATCGCGATCGGAACGATCAGCTCAACCTGAACCGTGACGTTGTCGCCAGGCATAACCATTTCCGTGCCTTCCGGAAGCGACACGATGCCGGTCACGTCGGTGGTGCGGAAGTAGAACTGCGGACGGTAGTTGGTGAAGAACGGCGTATGACGGCCGCCTTCTTCCTTCGTCAGGATGTAGGCTTCAGCCATGAACTTCTTGTGCGGCTTGACCGAACCCGGCTTGCACAGGATCTGGCCACGCTCGACGTCGTCGCGCTGAATACCACGGACCAGTGCGCCGATGTTGTCGCCAGCCTGGCCCTGATCGAGCAGCTTGCGGAACATTTCAACGCCGGTAACCGTCGTCTTCTTGGTGGCGCGGATGCCGACGAACTCGACTTCTTCACCAACCTTGACGATGCCACGCTCGACGCGGCCGGTCACAACCGTACCACGACCCGAGATCGAGAACACGTCTTCGATCGGCATCAGGAACGGCTGGTCGATCGGACGCTCAGGCGTCGGGATGTATTCGTCAACAGCCGCCATCAGCGCGCGCACTGCGTCTTCGCCGATCGTCTTGTTGCTGTCGTTCAGAGCGGCCAGAGCCGAACCCTTGACGAACGGAATGTCGTCGCCCGGGAAGTCGTAGGACGACAGAAGTTCGCGCACTTCCAGTTCGACCAGTTCCAGCAGTTCTTCGTCGTCGACCTGGTCAACCTTGTTGAGGAAGACAACGATCGCCGGAACGCCAACCTGACGGGCGAGCAGGATGTGCTCGCGGGTCTGCGGCATCGGGCCGTCGGCAGCCGAGCAAACCAGGATCGCGCCGTCCATCTGCGCGGCTCCGGTGATCATGTTCTTGACGTAGTCGGCGTGGCCGGGGCAGTCAACGTGGGCGTAGTGGCGGTTGGGCGTCTCATATTCGACGTGGGCCGTCGAGATGGTGATGCCACGGGCCTTTTCTTCCGGAGCGGCGTCGATCTGATCGTAGGCCTTGTATTCACCGAAATATTTGGTGATCGCAGCCGTCAGAGACGTCTTGCCGTGGTCAACGTGGCCGATCGTGCCGATGTTAACGTGCGGCTTGTTGCGTTCAAACTTACTCTTTGCCATTT
>NZ_AHZC01000292.1 GCF_000247475.1 Rhizobium sp. PDO1-076
CCGTTAAGTTTACGATGCCTGCGTGTGTTCTTCGGGACAACGCGATCTTTGCCGATTTGTTATGCAATGGTTGACAGTCTCATTTCAGGTCAGAGGTTAGTTATGGTTACAGGAATCGATGCAGTTTCATCGGCTCATTTGAGCCTTTTGCACGTGCAGTTGGTGGATACGAGTTCCAAGAACGTGTTGGGGGTGGCATCGGTGCTGCCTGCGTCGCAGGTTGCTTCCGTCGTTGACAATTTGGGTGTCGAGTATAGCTACGGCCCATCAATGTCTCCATTGGGGATCTTGGGGTTGCGAATGCCCGTCAATGTCGGCGATGCTGAGGCACTCTTCCTGCTGCTCCAGATTGTTGCCGATCGGCTTTCGAAGGATAATGAGGCTAAAAAAAGTCTGGACCAGTATACCAAGGCGAAAAATACGCTTGGTGATCTGCAGAAAAATTACGCCAAGGTCATTGCTTTGACGGCTGAACTTCAGGAACTGAACGACCTCGCCAACCCAAAAAAGAAAGCCTCGACAGATCTCTCTGATGAGCTTGCAGCACAGGTTGCAATACAGGCGGCCCTGCAGTCGCGTGTCGATTTGCTCTCGGTGGATTCTGGGGCCGGGGACGAGTTGGCGCTGGCGAAACTTGATTTGGCGGCGGCATCCAGCGTTGTCGAGAGTACCAGGAACCAGCAGGCTTATGTCGCCGGGGAACTCGATCTGTTGACGGCAGATATATTTGAAAATACGATGCTTTTGACCGAAGTCAAGAAAGATAGCATTGGTCTGGCCTCGGCTTTCTTGGCACTGACCGCAAAGCTGAGATCGACTGAAGGTGTGCAGGCTGATGCCTTGCCCGAAGAAGACGAGATCGAAGCGGACTATTTCGAAGATATAGCACGGTCATCTGATCGAAGTTTTGATGACAAGGTGGTAATGGACACACTTGTCGAGGAAGGCCAGGTTACAAGGGATAGGGAGATTGCCGACGTCGCGGCATCAGTGCTCGCCATTGCGTACCAATTTCTTCATATTTTACAGCAAGAAAAGGCAGTGTTCAGTTTTGATAGCACTGCGCGGGGCATGGTTTCGGGAAAGAAGGTGCACATTGTGCTCTGATGCTGTTTTAACAAAAAGGCAATCGACGGGCATCGTAAACTTAACGGAGGAAATGCCAGCGAAAGACGCCATCC
>NZ_AHZC01000291.1 GCF_000247475.1 Rhizobium sp. PDO1-076
AACATGAAAGGGAAACGCTTGTCTTATGAACTTCTTGCTTCTTCGTGAGATAAAGAAGCGCCGGAGAGGACGGCCATCCTCTTCCGGCGATGGGGGACGGATCGTGAAATGCGAGGCCGCCATTCTGACGAATACCGGGCCGAGCTAGAGTTTGATCGCCCCCATCTTTTCCAATCGTCCTGAACGGATACCCGAGCTTCGGGCTCGGATGACAAGCATGGGAGATGAGAAAAGATGACGGATATTACCATCGGCGCGGACATCTCGAAAGACCATATCGATCTGCACAGCCTGCCGGACGGTGGAACCTTGAAGGTTGCCAATGACCGCAAGGGATTTGCCGCCATTGTCAGATGGATCGGTACAAAGGGCCTGGAGCGGATTGTCTATGAACCCACAGGCGCCTATCACAAGCCCTTCGAGCGCTTCATGATGGTCCAAAGGTTGCCGCTCTCCAAGGTCAATCCCCGCCTTGCCCGACGTTTTGCTGAGGCCACGGGCAGACTGGCCAAGACAGACAGGATCGATGCCGGACTGCTGGCCCAATACGGCGCACTTCTGGCACAGCGCATCCTGCAAGCCAACACGCAAACCCACAACGACTTGAAGGAATTACATGTCGCGCGTCTTGCCCTGATCAAGGACAGGACTGCCGCAAAGAATAGGGCGAAGAACATGTCCAACCTGCTATTGAAGAGACAAAATGTTGACAGGCTCAGGCAGATCGAGCGGCAGATGAAGGCTGTGGACGAGGCCATAATGGCGCTGATCGGCGCAGACGTCTCGCTCAAAGCCAGGTTCGATATCCTCGTTTCGATTCCTGGCGTCTCGCAGATCACGGCCTTTACACTCCTCATCGAGATGCCCGAACTGGGCGGGCTGGATGAGAAGGCTGCAGCCGCATTATCCGGACTAGCGCCCATGAGCCGCCAGTCCGGACGATGGACCGGACGCGCTTTCATTGCTGGCGGAAGGGCCATCGTCCGCCACGCGCTCTATATGCCAGCTCTTGTCGCATACCGCTTCAACCCTGACCTCAAGACGAAGTACGAAGACCTCACTAAAGCCGGAAAGCCACCGAAAGTCGCCATAACAGCCGTCATGCGAAAGCTCATTGTGCTCGCAAACGCCTTGCTGCGGAAAAATCGAAAATGGGAGCCAAAACCCACTTGATCAAGACGGATACTCTAGCACAAAGGAAG
>NZ_AHZC01000290.1 GCF_000247475.1 Rhizobium sp. PDO1-076
GCGGGACTCGGAAAAACTGATACACTCTGCGGGCCTCAATCGGAGAAGGCTCATGAAGTCCCGAGGTCCATATCGACGGCATTCTACGCCGTTCAAATTGCAGCTTTGCCAGGATATCCGAAACGGCGTCATTGGACGGCGCGATGCGCAGCGCACCTATGGCGTTTCGGCAAACCTCATCCAGTTATGGCTGACGCAGTTCGATCGCGGCGAACTGAACGATGAGGAAGCAGAGGCTAGCGTTATTGCCGAGTACGAGGCCCACATTGCGGCGCTTGAACGCAAGGTCGGCCAGCTCACGATGGAGCTGGACCTGGTGAAAAAAACTCCGCGCCAGCCGATCGCCGGCGACAGCGGGAACTCCTCCATCATCACCGGTCCCCGGCCTGTTCTATCAGACGGGGGTGCAAAATGATCGATCTCCCGAGAAGCAGCTATTATTATCGATCAACTGCGAGAGCGTTGAACCTTGGGGATGCGAAACTCGTTGAAATCATTGAGGATATCCAGGACGAGCTGCCCTGCTACGGATACCGACGCGTAACGCACGAGCTTCAGCGAAGAGGCCACTTGGTCAACCACAAGCGTGTCGCCCGCGTCATGCGGGCCAACGGCCTCGGGATCAAGCCTCGCAAGCGGTATGTGCGCACAACAGACAGCAATCACGATTCACCGATCTACCCGAACCTTTATCGCAATGTGATCCCATCGCAGCCTGACATGGTCTGGGTGGCCGACTTCACATACATCCGCATAGACGTGGGCTTTTGCTATCTCGCCGTCATTCTCGACGCTTGCAGCCGCAAAGTCGTCGGCTATGGCCTGTCGAAGCGCCTGGATACACCGCTGGCACTGGCAGCATTGCGTTCGGCGCTTGAGAACAGAAAGCCTCCGACCGGCTGCATTCATCATACGGACCGAGGATGCCAATACGCGAGTGAGACCTATCGACGAGCGCTCGATGCCGCCGGACTGCAGGGTTCCATGAGCGCCGTCGGCAACCCTTATCACAATGCTCAGGCAGAGAGCTTCATGAAAACACTGAAAGTCGAGGACGTCTACATCGCTGGCTACGAGACGTTCGCGGATGTGGCCGAACGCTTGCCCAGGTTCATTGAGGAGATCTACAATGCCAAGCGGCTGCACTCGGCCCTTGGCTACATGTCGCCGGTAGAATTTGAAACCCAACTCGCCCAGCAGGCTGCTTAGTTTGAAGCGCCTCGCT
>NZ_AHZC01000289.1 GCF_000247475.1 Rhizobium sp. PDO1-076
GCTGCACGCANCCGGGCAAGCAGCAGATTGACGGAGGCCATGATCGGCTGCAGCTCCTGCGGCAGGGAGGCCAAATCAATGTCGGCCATATTGCCGGTATCCTTGCCGGCGATCGCATTGCGCAGATCGCTGACAGGTGCAACGAGACGACGGACGATCAGCCAGACAAGCAGGATGCTGCCGGGCACGAGGATCAGGATCGGCAGGAGAAGCGCGCCGGCTCCTTCCAGCGCGGCCTCGCGTCGATGGGCCATATTGTCGGCGATCTGCAGGAAGATGGTGTCGCTGACGGCCGATGTCGTGAAGATACGATGCTCGTCATCCTCCCAGAACCCTGGCACCAGCGGTGCATTGAAAGGCTCCTTCGTGCTGTCATGCGAGTGCAGCATCACGCGTCCGTTCGCATCGCGCACCTGATAGGTCAGTTCATCCTCAGCTGCGACGGCATTGTTTTGCTGCAGACTGAGTGGCGTCTCCGTTTCCGGTCGTTGAAACAGGTCGTCGACGACCAGTGGCATCAGCCGTTCGGCCGTCTGCTGAAGCGCACTATCGAAAATTTCGCCAAATTCATCCTGCATCACCATGACGCCGAGACCCGCTGCTGCGAACCAGAAGCAGGAGATGGCAACGGTCAGCCAGATGACCAGACGGCGGGTCATGCTGTAGCCAGTCATCCGTCTCTCCCCAGGCGATAGCCGATACCCCGAACCGTCTCGACAATGTCCTTGCCGAGTTTCTTGCGCAAGCGGCTGACATAGACCTCGACGGTATTGCTCTCGACCTCGGAGCCAAAGGCATAAAGGGCCTCCTCGATCTGCGATTTCGAGACAATGGCGCTGGGCCGCGAGATCAGGCTGTCGAGCACCGCCCATTCGCGGCTGGAGAGGGCAATTTCCTGCGTGCCGTTTCGCACCGCCCGGTCTGCCGGTCGGATCGAGAGGGTGCCGATAGTGACAATCGTCTGGGGTGCGCCGGCGTAGCGCCGTGAAACGGCCAGGATGCGGGCGCTCAGCTCGTCGAGATTGAAGGGTTTTACCAGATAGTCGTCAGCGCCACTGTTCAGCCCTTCGATCCTGTCGGATATCTGGTCATGGGCCGTCAGGATGATGACCGGTGTGGTGTCGCCTTCGGTGCGCATCTGACGGAGAAAACCGATGCCACTGCCATCGGGCAGGCGCAGATCGAGCAACACCAGTCCGTAGTCGATGGTTTCGCGTGCGACGGTCGCGTCATCTAGGCG
>NZ_AHZC01000288.1 GCF_000247475.1 Rhizobium sp. PDO1-076
CGACCGGCTGCGCATCTTTGCCGCCGAACAGCGCTTCCTGATCGGCATTCGCCTGCTCACCGGCTCGATCGCCGGCAGCCAGGCCGGCCGCGCCTTTACCGACCTTGCCGGGCTGGTGATCGATGAAGCGCTACGGGCGGTGATTGCCGAGATGGAACTGGCCCATGGACGCCTGCAGGGCGGGCGCGTGACGCTGGCCGGAATGGGCAAGCTCGGCTCCTATGAACTGACGGCGGGCTCCGATGTCGATCTGATCCTGCTTTATGAGCATGATGACGACGCGCATGAATCCGACGGACCAAAGCCGCTCGATCCCGTGCGCTATTACACCCGCCTGACCCAGCGGATGATCGCGGCACTGTCGGCACCGACGGCCGAGGGCGTGCTTTATGAGGTCGACATGCGGCTCAGGCCGTCCGGCAACAAGGGGCCGGTGGCCACACGGCTCCGCGCCTTTGCCAAATATCAGCGCGAGGAAGCCTGGACCTGGGAGCACATGGCGCTGTCGCGCATGCGGCTTCTGTGCGGCGATGCGTCGCTGATTGCCGAAGCCGAGGCGATCGTCGCCGAGATCATGGCGCTGAACCGCGATGAGGCCAAGACCGCCAAGGACGTCGCCGAGATGCGGGCGCTGATCGACAAGGAAAAGCCGCCGCGCGATATCTGGGACCTGAAGCTGATTGCCGGTGGCCTGATCGATATCGAATTCATTGCCCAGCATCTGGCGCTGGTTGCGGCAGTCCGCGGCACGCCGGTGCGCACCAATGGTCTTTCGACAGCGGAGGCGTTGAAGGCGCTGGCCTCGCTGATGGATCCGAACGATCTCGACATCTGCCAGCAGGCCTTGAAGCTCTACACGGATGTGTCGCAGGTGATCCGGTTGTGCATCGAAGGGCCGTTCGAGCCTGCCAAGGTACCAGCCGGCCTGACCGATCTGGTTGCCCGGGCCGGCGAAAGCCCGGATCTGAAACTGCTGGAGGCGGAGATCAAGCGGCTGTCCAAGGCGGTGCGCAAGGTCTTCAGCAGGGTTGTGCAGCGTAGCTGAGGCCATGACTGAAGCAAGCGGCCGGTGGAGTGTTCCGTTGTCGGCCGTCCTGCCGGCATGGGTGGTCAGGCCCGGCGGCGCATCGGCATGACGATCATGTCCGGGATACGCAGCGACACCACGGTGCCCTGACCTTCGCGGGAGCGGATCCGGAGCGATCCGCCATGCAGCGACACCAGCGAGCGCGAGATGGCAAGCCCGAGGCCGGAGCCGCCCTTCGACTTGGCATACTGGCTCTGCACCTGTTCGAACGGGCTGCCGATCTTGCTCAGGGCGTTTTTCGGGATGCCGATGCCGGTGTCGACGATCGATACGATCACCGCACCTTTGACCTTGTGGGCCCGCAACGAAATCTTGCCGCCGTCATTGGTGAATTTGACTGCATTCGACAGGATGTTGAGCAGGATCTGCTTCATCGCGCGACGGTCTGCGACGACCGACAGGCCATCATCGACACGCTGCGACACGGTGATGTTCTTTTCCAGCGCCGGGATGGCGGTGAGGCGCATGCTCTCTTCGATCAGCGGTCCGAGATCGATCGTCTCGCAACGGATCTTCATCTGCCCGGCCTCGATCTTCGACATGTCGAGAATGTCGTTGATGACGTTCAGCAGATGTTTGCCGCTTTCGTGGATGTCCTTGGCATATTCCTCGTATTTCGCCGAGCCGACCGGGCCGAACATGCCGGCGAGCAGGATTTCCGAGAAGCCGAGAATGGCGTTGAGCGGCGTGCGCAACTCGTGGCTCATATTGGCGAGGAATTCCGACTTGGCCTTGTTTGCCGCTTCCGCACGCTGCTTTTCGGCGAGATATTTCTCGTTGGCATCCGACAGTTCGGTCTTTTGCCGCTCTAGGATCTTCTGCGAGGACGACAGGTCGCCGATGGTCGCCATCAGGCGACGCTCCTGATCGCGCAACCGCTCCTGGTGGCGCTTGAGCAGGGTGATGTCGGTTCCGACCGAGACCAGACCGCCGTCACGGGTGCGCCGTTCGTTGATCTGCAGCCAGCGCTCGTCGGCAAGCTGCACTTCGGTGGTGCGCGAGGTGGTGCCGAGATCCGGATCGGCGATGCGGCGCTGGATGATCGGCCGCGAGGCCGAGCCGAGCACGCTGGCGCGTTCCGTGCCGGGCACGAGAATGCTGTCGGGCAGGCCATAGACCTTCTGGAAATGCGCATTGCACATCACCAGGCGATCATTCTTGTCCCAGAGCACGAAGGCTTCCGAAGTGCATTCGATCGCGTCGGCAAGGCGTTGGTCGGCTTCTGCATAGCGCTGGGCCAGACGGTGTTGTTCGGTGACGTCCATGGCGATGCCGATGACATGCAGGCAGCCGGTATTGGAGCAGATGATCTGGGCGCGGGCGCGCAGCCAGACATAATGGCCCTGGGCATGGCGCATGCGAAAGACCTGGTCGATCTGGCGCGAGCTTCCGCGGCCGACCGAACGCGCCAGCGCATAGAGATTGCCGTCGGCCGGATGCATCAGGCGGGCCGCATCGGCAAAGGCCAATGGCTGGTTCGACGGGGCAAGGCCGAGCATTTCATACATCGAACGCGACCAGATCAGCTTGCGGCTCGACAGGTCGAAATCCCAGAGCCCGCAACGGCCGCGCGACAGGGCGGCCTCGACCCGCATGTTGGATTCGAGGAAGATGTCGTCGGCCTCGCGGGCCCGCCTAACCTGATGGAAATAGGCGTAGAGCACGACCAGCAGTGTCAGCGAGATACCGGCAAACAGCGTCACATTGAGCGACAGTTCGCGGCGCCAGAACTCGTTCACAGATTGCAGCGAATGGGCGGTGAGGATCAGCGCGCCATCGGTGCCGACAGGGGTCACGACGGCATAGTGGGGCTCGCCGTTGACATTGGTCTCGATCGCGCCGGAGCGATCGCCGAAGCGACGGATGGTCGTGACTTCCGGAAGCAGGCTGGCGAGCATGAAGCCAACCTGACCGGACGCGCCAGGCGACGCGCCGAACACGCGGCCGGCCGGATCGACCAACAGCACGAAGGCCCCGTCGGACAGGTGTTCCGGCGACAGGTAGGAAAACAGCGCCTGTTCGGCGCCCTCACGATTGCGGGTGGCAAACATCTCCGGATGGGTAGAGAGCGCGGCCTGCGCGGTGGCCGAGATCAGCGATGTGGATTGCCGGATCGATGCTTCCATCCGGCCATGCTCGGACAGGATGCCGACGAAGCGCGCCAGCGCGACGACGGACAGGAAAGCGATGATCAGGATCGGTATGGATCGCCGCAACAGGGTCTCGACGGGACGCGACGGCCCGCTGCCATCCTCCCGCAGGGACGGCGAAGACCGGAACAGCCGCCGGCCGAACTCTTCGAACACTGCCGCAACACCCGAAAATTTGATGCGCAACCGATCATCGGCTGCGGAAACCCGCCGCGCGTTCAACATCGCCCCTGCCTCTATCCCTCGTGTGATTCGCTGCGCCGCTCGCCCGAACCAAGCCCAAGGAATCATGCCCGATTCGGCTTGTCCAGACCGGGAGGGTAAAGAAAATCTTAAGCCGTTCTTCCGAATCCGCTTTTTCTGCAGCGGTGTTTGGCAATAACGGGTCAGGATTGAATTTTAGCGCCTCTGCAGCTTCTCGCTGTGCTCCGACGCAGGCGTAAATCGAGCGCATCGGGCCTCGTTTTCACCCATGCGGCAGGGCTCCGGCGCCGGGTTCTGACACGTCCAAACGAACATGGCGCGGGACCTGCCCGCGCCATGTTCGTTTGTTCGGCCTGTTTGTTTGTAAAGGCGATCAGCCCTTCAGGATACGCTCGACGATATCGCTGACATCGGTCGACAGAGCTCCGGCACTTTCGATGGACTGCAGGGCCGAACGGGCATGCTCCGCCCGGACCGGTTCCAGCAGGCGCCAGGAGCGCAAGGCTGTCAGAAGACGGGCGGCCAGCTGCGGGTTGCGCGGGTCGATGTCGAGGATCTGCTCGGCGAAGAACTGATAGGCCTTGCCGTCGGCGCGGTTGAAACCGGTCGTGTTGGAGAAGGCAAAAGAGCCGATCAGCGAGCGGACGCGGTTCGGATTGCTGGCGATGAAGTGCGGATTCTTCATCAGGTCCTGCACGCGCTCGAGCGCTGCGGCACCCGGAATGGTGGCCTGGATCGAGAACCACTTGTCCAGCACCAGCGCATTACTGGCGAAACGCTGCTCAAAACTCGCCAGGGCAGCCTTGCTCTCGGCGGCATCGGGGAAGCGATGGGCAAGCACGGTCAGCGCCTGCGACAGGTCGGTCATGTTGTCGGCCTTGGCAAAGGCTTCGGCGGCCAGGGCAGGGCTGTTTTCCGCCTGCGTCAGGAATGCGAGGGCTGCGTTCTTCAGGGCCCGGCGGCCGGCACCTGCGGCATCGGGGGTAAAGGCGCCGGTGGCCGAATGGGCCGCGTATAGCGTGCGGAAGATCTCGACGCCGGACTGGGCAATCGCCGCCAATACGGCCTGACGGCCGGCATGGATGGCGTCCGGATCGTTGTTGCTGCCGAGTTCGCGGGCGATGTCGGCTTCGCTTGGCAGAGCGAGCGCCTGGGCGCGGAAGGCCGGCTCGAGGCTTTCGTCGGCAGCGATCGCCAGAAGGGCGTCGGTCAATGCCGCATCGGCGAGCACTTCGCCACCGCTGCGCGCTGCATTGGCCGCTGCCGTCAGGATCGGCAAGGCGAGGTCGGTGATGGCCTGCCAGCGGGCGAAGAGGTCGCTGTCATGGCGGGCGATATGGGACAGATCATCCTTGCTCTGGTCGAAATGCAGCGTGACCGGGGCCGAGAAGCCGCGGTTGAGCGACACGACCGGGCGCGCGCCGATGCCGGAGAAGGTGAAGGTCTGGCTGCGTTCGGTCAGATGCAGCACGTCGCCCGACACTTCGCCGCCGGCAATCGCGGTTGCCGTTGCCTCGGCGCCGTTTTCGGTCAGAAGCGAGAAGCGCAGCGGTATGTGCATCGGTTCCTTGGCCGTCTGGCCCGGCGTTGCCGCGACCATCTGCTCAAGCGACAGCGACAGGGTCTTGGCAGCGGCATCGAAGCTCGAGGACACGGTGATCTGCGGTGTGCCGGCCTGGTGATACCAGAGCGAGAACTGGGTGAGATCGCGGCCGCTGGCCTCCTCGAAGCACTTGACGAAATCCTCGACCGTTGCGGCATCGCCGTCATGACGTTCGAAATAGAGATCCATACCCTTCTTGAAATCGTCGCGGCCGAGAATGGTCGCGATCATCCGGGTCACTTCCGAACCCTTTTCATAGACGGTCGTGGTGTAGAAGTTATTGATCTCGCGGAAAGTGGTCGGGCGGACCGGATGGGCCAGCGGACCTGCGTCTTCCGGGAACTGCTCCGAACGCAGGTGACGCACTTCGGCGATGCGCTTGACCGAGCGCGAGCGCTGATCGGCCGAGAACTCGTGGTCGCGGTAGACGGTCAGGCCTTCTTTCAGGCACAGCTGGAACCAGTCGCGGCAGGTGATGCGGTTGCCGGTCCAGTTGTGGAAATATTCGTGGGCGATGATCGCCTCGATATTGGCATAGTCCTGATCTGTCGCGGTTTCCGGATCGGCCAGAACATATTTGTCGTTGAAGATGTTGAGGCCCTTGTTCTCCATGGCGCCCATGTTGAAGTCGGAGACGGCAACGATCATGAAGATGTCGAGGTCGTATTCGCGGCCGAAAACCTCTTCGTCCCATTTCATCGAGCGCTTCAGCGCGTCCATGGCATAGGCGGCACGCGCCTCCTTGCCATGCTCGACATAGATCTTCAGCGTCACTTCACGCTCGGACATGGTCACGAACGTGTCTTCGACCACGCCGAGATCGCCGGCAACCAGTGCGAACAGATAGCTCGGTTTCGGATGCGGATCGAACCATGCGGCGAAATGTTTGTCCGGGCCGAAGCCGGCACCGCCGAGGAAGTTGCCGTTCGACAAGAGCAGCGGATTGGCCGCCTTGTCGGCGATGATGTTGACCGTGTAGACGGCGAGCACATCCGGGCGATCGGGGAAATAGGTAATGCGGCGGAAACCTTCGGCTTCGCACTGCGTGCAATAAATGCCGTTCGACCGATAGAGGCCCATCAGCTGGGTATTGGCCTCCGGATTGATCATCGTGGTGACGGTGATCTCGAAGGGTGTTTCGGCCGGAAGGCCGTTGATCGTCAGGCTCTCAGGCGTCGCAGTATAGCGGTCTTTCGCCATTTCAACCTGGTCGAACAGCAGGCTGGTCATGTTGAGGTCGTCGCCGTCAAGCACCAGCGGTGCCGAGGCGTCGACGCCTTCGCGCCGATGGAAGATCAACCGGGCTTCCACCTTGGTATCTGTAGGGTCCAGTTCGAAGGTCAGATCAACCCGTTCCAGAACGAAGTCAGTGGGGCGGTAGTCTGCCAGATGAACGATCCGGCCCGTGTCTGTGCGCATGTTTTGTCCTGGTCGCTTCGAGGCTAGGCCGGAACAAGGCAAGGTTTTCCCTCGCCTCTCCAGGCCAAATCGAGGGCGATGATTGCATCAATTTCTGAACGATTATTAAAACACGATACAATTTAATGCGCGAAAGACCGATAAAGGTCGAACTCCGCGAGGCAAATCGGCACAGTCGGGTAGAATAGCGACCCGTCTGTCTCCGGATGACCTTCGCAAAGATGCGTATTTGTCGGTGCCGGAGCGTTACTTCAGCGACAATTGCCGGCAGATCGCGTCATCGCTGTCGGATTGCTGGATGATAACGCCATACCAGCCGAGGCCGTCGTAATCCTCGTAACCAAGGGTCCGGGCGAAGGCGACGATCGCGCCGTTGTTGTCATAGTAACTGCCACGCATGGCGCGCTGCGGATTGTGCAGAGCAAAATGCGTATAGGCGCGCTGCGGCCGGCTCGAGGCGATCACCATATTATTGCCGTCGAGCAGCAGGACTTCCGTCTTTTCGGCTATCTGCGGCGGCAGGTTGGCTTCCTTCTCGACGATGGCCGTGCCTTGGCCCTGCCAGTCGAAATAGACGCCGAGCGTGCCGACCAGCGCGCCATCGCTGCGACCGCCTTCGCGGATGCCGGTGGCATAGACGAGCACGTCGCGATCGTCATGCAGGGCGCTGCGCCTGACTTCGTCGACGACATAATCGTCACCGCTTTTACATTCGCGCGCCGCCTTGAACCAGGCTTCGGTGGCAAGATTGCAATCCTTCGTCTTGCGCTGGTGTTTCGGGTTGGCCGAAGCGACGACCCGTCCCTTGGCATCGGTCATGACAAGATCGAGATAGACGGTATAGAAGCGGTTGATCACTCCGAGCCTCTCGGCGGCATGGGAAAAGGCGTCCGCCGAAGGCTGCGCAAGCGCGCCCCAGAGCGCCGAATCCGTTGCCCACCAGCGCACATCCGCGGTGCGCTCGAACAGGTTGCGGACGATGAACTGCACCAGCGTCTGGGCCAGATCGATGAGCCGCGCGCCTTCCATTTCCTCGACCAGCGCATCGGCCATCGACCGGCCGAGACCGATCCGGGTCAGCACGTTTTCCTGAAAGCGGTCGGCAATGTCGGCAGCGCCCTGCGCCAGCCGCTGCACTTCATTGGCAACGACGGCAAAGCCCTTACCGCTTTCGCCGGCCCGCGCTGCCTCGATCAGCGCGTTGATCGCCAGAAGCCTGATCTGCCGCACGACATGGGTATTATCGGCGCTGAACTGTTCCAGATCCGATCCGATGCTCTCGGTGATCAGCCGCATCGAACGGGGCGTGGCGAGTTCTGGTGAGAAGGAGGCTGATTTGGCCGCTGTCTGTGTCATGGCAACATCCGGGGTGAAAAAGGAACCGTTTCAAAAATCAATGTCATGCGAACCGCAAAGCGGCGGCCAAACTTGCTACTGATAGGAAAGATAATTAATTGAGATTAAAATATCAGTTAAAGAAGTCAGGCGAGAAAACCCCGACTTCACGCCATTTTTGGGTTTAATCTGGTTAATTTGCGGGCTTGTCTGTCGGCCAGTGAAGTGCAAGGTTGGTTGCAGCGATTCATTCGGTGACATTCGTAGTCACGGAGCTTTCCGGTCGCAGTTCTCCATCGCCCTGTTCAGCATCGATACGTTAGTCAATCGCATGGCATTTGCCGACCCTGATCCGCTTCGCGGCATTGTCCTGAAAATCTGTTCCGTCACCGTATTCGTCGGCATGCAGACCTGCATCAAGCTTGCCGGTGCCGGCATTCCGGCAGGCCAGATCAGCTTCCACCGCTCCGCCTTCGCCATCCTGCCGATCATGCTCTATCTCGGCTGGCGGGGCGAATTGCGCCAGGCGCTGCAGACCGAAAACCCGTTCGGCCACGTCAAGCGCGCGCTTCTCGGCGTATTTGCCATGGGCGCCGGATTCTACGGCCTCGTGCATCTGCCGCTGCCGGATTCGATCGCCATCGGCTACGCCATGCCGCTGATTGCCGTTGTGTTCGCCGCGGTCTTTCTCGGCGAAACGGTCCGGCTTTACCGCTGGACGGCGGTCGTGGTCGGCATGATCGGGGTGCTGATCATCTCATTGCCGAAGCTGAGCCTGTTTGGTGACGGCAACATGGGATCGGAACAGGCTTACGGCGCGATCGCGGTTCTGGTGGCCGCCACGCTCGGCGCTGCCGCCATGCTGCAGGTCCGCCAGCTTGTGCGGGTGGAAAAGACATCGACGATCGTGCTGTTCTTTTCGGTCATTGCCGCGCTGCTATCGGCCTGCACCTGGTTTTTCGGCTGGGTCGAGCTGTCCTGGACCGCGCTCGGCCTCCTGGCGATTGCCGGCTTCTGTGGCGGCCTGGGACAGATCCTGCTGACCGAGAGCTATCGCTTCGCCGATGTCTCGACGATCGCCCCGTTCGAATACTGTTCGATCATCATGGGCTCGGTGATCGCCTATATCCTGTTTGACGATGTCCCGACGTCGACCACGCTGATCGGGGCGGCGATCGTGGTCGGCGCCGGGATCTTCATCATCTTCCGCGAGCACCAGCTCGGCCTTGAGCGCCGCGCGGCACGCAAGGCCTCGACCCCGCAGGGCTGATCTGCCTGCCTGTCAGCGCGGCCGCTCGTCCGGGTCCGGCGTGTTTGGCGAGCCGGTGACGTCGGTGCCCTGCATCGGCAGGGCGACGGCGAGGAAGTCGGTCTTGTCGGCCTGGTTGCCGCTGTCGGGCCGGCGCGAAATACGCCAGCCGGCATAGCTCGCATAAAGTGCAAACGCCGTCGCGAGGAACCAGATCAGTGCACCCGGGCCAAGCCATTGCATCAACGAGCCCGCCATCACGGGTCCGGTGACGGTGCCGAGACCGTAGAGGATCATGATGGCGCTCGACAGCGTGACATATTCATCCGGCTCGGCCAGGTCATTGGCATGGGCGACGTTCAGCGAATAGACCGGATAGAGAACGGTGCCGATGAAGAAGCCGGCGATATAGACCGCGATAGCATTGTCGGCGTCGAACATCGTCATCATCAGGCAGGCCAGGACGCCGAAGACACCGGCCCCGATCATCACCAGTCGACGATCGATCCGGTCCGACAGGCGGCCGATCGGCACCTGCGATATCGCGCCGCCGGCGAGAAGGGCGGCGAGCAGCGTCGCGCCTTCCGTCGTGTTCATGCCGATATTCTGCGAGTAGACGCCGCCCAGGCTGCCCCAGGTGCCGGACAGCGCGCCGGACAGCAGCGAACCGAAGAAGGCCAGCGGCGAGCGGCGATAGAGCCGCTTCAGATCGAACTTGGCCTCGGCGATCGGCGTCGGCGACTGGGCCGTCGACAGGGCCACCGGAAACAGCGCCAGCGAGAAGATCAGCGCGCAGACCATGAACAGTTCCGGTCCATCGGGGTTACCGAGCGGCACGATGTACTGGCCACCGATCGAGCCGACGAGGCAGGTGACCATGTAGACTGAAAACAGGGCGCCGCGATTGGCATTGTTGACCCGTTCGTTCAGCCAGCTTTCGATCAGGAGATAGGCGCCGGCGATGGCGAAACCGGACAGGCCGCGGAAGATCATCCAGGCCCACCATTCGACAACCAGCGCGCAGAGCAGGATGGACACGGTGAGCAGGGTGATCAGCGCGCCGAACACCCGCACATGCCCGACGCGGCGCACGAAGATCGGCGTGACGACGCACGAGACCGTGAAACCGAACGTATAGCCGGTGGCGATGACGGAAATGGTGAAGGTGGACCAGCCCTCGCTGATCGAGCGGATCGGCAGCATGAACCCCATCAGCCCGAACCCCGCCATCATCAGCAGAGTCGAGAACATCAGGGTGGCGATCGAGGCGAGGCTGTTGATCAATTGGGTACCTATCCAGCGTGGGAAAACGGACTCTGCCAATATTCGGTCTTGCGTGAACTGTCGATTGCGACGTGTAGCGGCGCAAAGCTTCTACGTCGTTTCACGTATTGTCATGACGGCGCGGCAATAATTGATTGAAAAGCCGACACGAATTCATTTACGGTAATATAAATTCCCGGGCGGTGAACGTGACGTGCGGGGAATTCTTTAACGCCACAGGGGTTCCATGCGTTTTGAACAAACTCCAATGCTGCGGCGCGCTGTTCCTTGTCGAGCCGCGACCGATGCATTGTGCCGATATGGTTCACGTATGGACTGGCTGGACCGGAGCCATGGCGAGCGGATCCGTGAAGCATCGGCTGCTGGAGATTGCCGATGGCTTTGAAGGTTGAAGACGTGACGGGCCATCCCGGCTTTATCGAGGCATTGCAGGGATTTGCCGCCACGCTTCGAGCGCAGTTCGATGAAAGCCCGCGCCTGTCACGCATGCTGGCGTCGCATCAGCGGTGGCTCTTGAGCCAGGCTGCCTTTGCCCTGCAGCTCGAATACGATGCCAATCAGCCTGGCAGCGGCCTGACCACCACCAATCTGCGCGAGATCATCACCTCCAGCAATGCGGCGAGCCGCAATACCGTACTCAATTTCCTCGACCAGTTGCTCAGCTATCGCTTCTTGCGCATCGCCGGCGAAAGCAATCGTCGTCCACGCCGCTATGAGGCAACCGAAATTTCCCATGCGGCGATGTATCGCTGGGTTCTGGCCAATCTGTCTGTCCTCGATCGCCTTGACGGCGCAGGGCGCGTGGCGCGGCTGATCGAAGAACCCGCGCTGATGCACAAGATACAGCCGCAGATCGCCAGGCGGGCCTGCCTTGATCCGCGCTGGCTCGAGCCGCCGCCGCGTGTGGCGCTGTTTTTATGGACCGAAGCCGGCGGCCTGGTGATGGACGATCTGATCCGCCGGGCGATCCATCTAGCGCCGGGTGCCGACGGTTACGACATCGGTCGCATAGACGCCCGGGTGATGGCTGAGCAGTTCATGATCTCGAGAACGCACCTCCAGCGCCTGGTGCGCCGCGCCGTCGAGACCGGTTGCCTCGCCTGGTCGGACAAAGCCAACAGCCGCTATCTGCTGAAAGCTGATTTTCTGGCGGAATATTGCGGCTGGCAGGCGGTGAAATTTTCGATCGTCGATCACGCCTACGAGATGATCTGCGGACCGGCCCGTCTGGAAAACCCGGAACCGCATCTGGCGGCGGTCTGCGAGGCATGAGCCTGCGAGCACAGGTTTACCACAATGCCTGAAAGGCCGGGCGATTTCGCCGCGGGCCTCATCCTGTGTCTGGCTGCGTTTAAGCTACCGGATCAATCAGAAAGCCAGCGGCTGAACCGCCGGACGTTCGCCGCGTGACAGAGATGCCTGACGCTGGCGGGCGGCGTGGGAATATTCGGCCGAGGCGTTGACGGCGTGGCCGATCTGATGGACGACCTGACGCAGGCTGCGGACGGGATGGAAGGATAGGGTCATGACTGGTCCTCTGCTGTGAATGCATGTCAGCTTCAAGGGCCATATTAGTTCATAGATGAACCGTTTGTGCAATGCACAAATCAACGACCCTGCTATGCGCCTTGCGCAAGAAAGCCCGCATAGAGCGCACATGCGCGTGCGCTGAAATCGAGAGAAGAGCACAAGCAAGGTGATCGAATGCCATGCGGCATGATCTTCGCGTCAGACCTGATGCGCGATGTAACGATTGATTGCAGCGCCGATGGGCTCAGGCGCGGAAATCGGCAAACACGGTTGCCGGGCGGGCGATGCGGCCGTTGCGATCGGAGAACCGGGCGCTGAGCTGCTCACAGGCGGCAAGCGCCGCGCCGCGGTGATAGGGATTGCTTGTCCGAGCATATTCACCGGCGAGACGCACGGTTTCAAACTTGCAATGGATAGGGCGTGTGCGAAGGCTCACGATGAAATTCCTTGTTAAGCACGTCCTCCCTTTCAAGCATCAGATATCGCAGTGCAGCATAGATTCGGCAAGATCGCCAAGCGCGTTGCTGCATTGCGTTGAACGCATGGCTGATTTCATATTTCTTTAATAATGGCGCTTTTTTAATCAGCGTCGCCGGTATTCATCCGTGCGGAAAACGCCAAAAGATCCTGCCAGGCCAATGCCTTGCTGGCCGGCGCGGTCAACAGCTCCTGCGGATGCAGTGTTGCCATGGATTGAACCGCATGGCCGCCGGCACCAAGCGAGCGCCACTGGCCGCGCAGCGCATGGATCGTGCCGCTCTCGCCAAAAAAGAATCGCGCGGCGAAATTTCCAAGCACCAAAACCTGTTTCGGCGCGGCGAGTGCAATCTGCCGTTCGATGAAAGGCCGGCAGATCGCGCATTCCGGAACGGACGGCATGCGGTCGCCGGGCGGGCGCCACGGGATGATCGTGGAGATCGTCACGGTCTCGCGGGTCTGGCCGATGGCGGCGAGCATTCGGTCGAGCATCAGGCCCGCACGGCCGGAAAAGGCCTGCCCCTCGCGATCGTCATCGGCGTTGGGCATCGGTCCGATCAGCATGATCCCGGATGCGGACCCGCCGCTTGCCGTGATGGTCGAGCGGGCGCTGGTCTTGAGATTGCAGCTGGCAAAGCTTTCGATCGCCGTCTTCAGTTCGGCCAGCGAGCGCGCGCTTTCAGCCGCAAAGCGGGCTTCCGCCACGGCGTTTTCGTCGGGAATGGCGGGCAGGGCGGACGACAGAGACGGGGCCGGCCGCGCCGCCTGGCGTTCATTCGCGGATGTTCCGCGCTGTGCCTGCGCAGCGGAGGCCGCTTGCGGCTCGGGTGCCGCCCGCACGGTCTGCCGTGCCGCCTTCTCTGCGGTAAAGGCGGCAATCCTGTCGATCGGCGCGTCTTCGACCAGCCACTCGACCCCCGCTTCCGCATGAAAATGCAAAAGCGCGGCCAGTTCGGCATGCGTCATGTCACGGGCTTGGATCATGGCTTTGTTCTAGCCTTGCCCGCCGTCCTAATGCAAACCGATTCCGCACCCGTAAGCCTGTCGCCAGCCTTTGGCCTCAGGCTGTCCACTGACTGATGTCGTCGCGCTCGCCGATCAGCGCCAGCCCATGGGCAATCGACACCAGTTCACCGCCGGTCTCGATCTTGTCGGCGGCGAAGCGCCGCTTGAAGATGTCGCGCACGGCGGGAACGAAAGACGTGCCGCCGGTGAGGAAGACCTTGTCGATCTCGCCGGCCGTCGTCTTTGTCTCGGCGAGCAACTGGTCGAGGGCCGCCTCCATGCGTGTCAGGTCCTCGGCGATCCAAGTTTCGAACTCGGCGCGGGTGACCCGCTTTTCCCCGGCCTTGCCGAGAGGTGAGAAGCGGAACTCCGCTTCGTCGGCCGACGACAGCGCCATCTTGGTCGCCGAGACCGCCTGATAGAGCGGGTAGCCCTCGTCATGTTCGATCAGTTCGATGAACAGCTCGAGCTTGTCCGGCTCGACGGCCTGGCGCACCAGCGACTGCAGATCGGTGAATTCCTTCATCGTCTTGAACACCGACAACTGGTTCCAGCGCGAGAACGACAGATAATAGTTGCTCGGCACGTCGAGCAGTTTGCCGAAGCTCTTGAACTGGCTACCCTTGCCGATTTCCGGCGCGACCAGATGATCGATGATGCGCGCATCGAACTGGTCACCGGCAATGCCGACGCCGGAATGGCCGATCGGCCGGGCCGACAGCTTGCCGCCATGGGTTTCAAACCGCACCAGCGAGAAGTCGGTCGTGCCGCCGCCGAAATCGGCGACGAGTACAGTGGCGTCCTGCTTCAGGTTCTGGGCGAAGTAGAAGGCGGCTGCGACCGGCTCGTAGACATAATGGATCTCGGGAAAGCCGAGCCGCGTCAGGGCTTCGTTGTAGCGGGTGGTGGCGAGCGCCGGATCGGCGCTGGCGCCGGCAAAATGCACCGGCCGTCCGGCCACCAGCCGCCTCGCGTCACTTGGCCAGCCATCGCCGGCATAGGCTTCGAGGCGCTTGAGGAAAACCTCCATCAGGTCTTCGAACTGGAAGCGCCGCGCATGCACTAGCGTGCCCTGGAACACCGCAGATGCGGCAAAGGTCTTGATCGACTGCAGGAAGCGACATTCGCCGGGATTGTCGATGAAGGTGCGGATGGCGGCCTGTCCGGCCTCGACCTTCAGCGCGCCGGCACCGAGCTGGCGGTCCTTGAGGAAGGAGAGCGCCGTGCGCATGCTGTCGGACGTGCCGGCCGGCGAAGTATAGCGGATCGAATGGGTCTCTTCGCGGTTTTCGGCCTGCGCGATTACCGTATTGGTCGTGCCGAAATCGAGCCCAAGCGCGTGTGCCATGGCCGCCGCTCCCTTCATGGTGATGCTGTCAGAGAATGCCGGTCAGGCCGGCACATGGCCCGGACGTCTGGCCGGGCACGGGAAAGCGCGCCTGATGCCACAGGGGTAGCCGAAGGGCAAGCGAAAATGCTGCATTGCGAGAGGGTAGGGCCTATCTCAGCCGCCGGACGAACAGGAGGGCAGCAACGCCGATGGCTGCCAGGATCGCGCCGCGCAGGATCCATGGCGTCTGGTTGATCATGAAACTGGAGGCCGGGTAGGGGAAGACGCCGGTTCCCTGGCCGATCCAGATCAGGCCGATCAGTACGGCGAGCACTGAGATGACCTGCAATACGATACGAATGACGGCCATGACAGGATCCTCTGCAGCAATATGGGGCCGGATATGCATAGCAATGACGCGGCTGAGACGCCAGAGGGTCACCGACCGACGCGAGAATGTTGCGGGCGACGGGTGGCCATCAAACGCAGCGACAATCAACCGGTTTCGGCATAGGCGGGCAGGGTTGTGCCATGTCCGCCTATGCCTGAGAGGCGCTTAGTTGGATTTCGCCGCGCCGCCGTCGACGCGCAACATCGTGCCGGTGATGTAGCTGGCCTGGGCCGAGCACAGGAAGGCGCCGGCTGCGGCGAATTCCTCGACGGTGCCCAGTCGCTGGGCCGGGATCGACTTGACTGAAGCGCTGCGGATTTCCTCCAGCGACTTGCCGCTGCGCTTGGCATTGGCGCCGTCGAGTTCATCGATGCGGTCGGTGTGGATCCGGCCAGGCAGCAGCATGTTGGCCGTCACGCCATATGAGGCGACCTCCGACGAGAGCGTCTTGTTCCAGCCGACGAGCGCGCCGCGCAACGTGTTGGACAGCGCAAGGTTGGGGATGGGCTCGAACACGCCCGACGAGGCGACGGTCAAGATGCGGCCGAAGCCTTGCGTCTTCATCAGCGGCACCAGCGCATTGGTCAGCGTGATGACGCGCACGACCATCGACTGGAAGAAATTGTAGAGCTTTTCCGCATCCATGTCCTCGACCGTGCCGGGGGTCGGCCCGCCAGTATTGTTGACCAGGATGTCGATGCCGCCGAGGGTGTGATGAACGGCTGCCAGCATGGTGTCGACGAAATGCGCGTCGGCGAGATCGGCCACGACATAATCCGCCTTGCCGCCGGCAGCCACGATCGCCGCGACATTGGCCTTCAGCTTCTCTTCAGTGCGACCGCAGATCAGCACATGCACGCCTTCAGCCGCAAGTGCCTTGGCGATGCCGAGGCCAAGGCCGCGCGAGGCGGCGAGTACGAGGGCGCGTTTTTCGGCAATACCGAGATCCATGGCGATGTCCTTGTCTGATGCAAATGTGGTCTAAGGCAAATGTTTCGTGCGCAGTCTATCGAGCGATGATGCCGGACGGAAGCCTGACCTCCGTCGGCAGTCGTAAATCAAAACGGCACCTTGCCCGGATTAAACAGGCCGTCCGGATCGAGCAAGGTCTTGAACTGCCGCGCCAGTGCCTGTTTTCCCGGGTCTGCGTGTTCGAGATAGGCCCGGTGCTTGTCCAGCCCGACGCCGTGTTCGGCGGAAAAACTGCCGCCGCAGGCGGTGATCCCGGCATAGACGGCGTCTTCCACATCATGCTTGATGTTGGGCGAAAGAGGACCGGGCGTGGCCAGCGCGATATGTAGATTGCCATCGGCAATATGACCGTAGACATAGGCGTCGTAGCCGCTTCCGATCGACCGAAGGCGGTGGGCGAGTTCGGCGACATAGTGATCGACGAGCGTCGGCGGCAGGGAGACGTCGAAAGACGGAGCCTGCGGAAAAGCCGAAAAATAGAAGCCGGAGTCTTCGCGCAGGTCCCAGAAACGCCGCGCCTGCTCCGACGATTGGGCGACGATGCCGCCCTTGATATCCGCCGCGTCCCAGATTGCCGCGAGTTCTTCTTCGAGAAGCGAGGTTGCGTGGTCCGCGCTCTGCGCCGATATTTCGACGAGGAGCAATGAGGCACCGCCTTCGAGCCATGAGAGGTCGAAACCCTTCAGCTGTGCATGGTCGCGCGCATAGTGCGGCCACATCATTTCGGCTGCTTCGAGCAAGAGGGACGGATGGCGTCGCAGGTGCGCCGCGATCTCGAGCGCACGGCCGGCATTCGTAACGCCGAGAAGGGCCACCGCCCGATGCGGCCGTATTGGCTCCACCTTCATCACCACCCGCGTCACGAAACCGAAGGCGCCTTCGCCGCCGATGAAGATCTGCTTGATGTCGGGGCCGGCCGACACCTTCACCACCCGCGTCATGTCCGACAGGATTTCGCCCGAGGGCAGGACGGCTTCGAGGCCGAGGATCTGATGGCGCATCACGCCATTGCGGAAGGCGAGAATGCCGCCGGCATTGGTCGAGACCATGCCGCCGATGGTGGCGGATCCTCGCGAACCGAGATCGATGCCGGTGGTCAAGCCATGCGGCGCGAGTGCGGCCTGCAACCCTTCCAAGGTCACCCCGGCTTCGACCTCGACGGTCTCTTCATCGACATGGATGGCAATGACGCGGTTGAGCCGGGCGCTGGAAAGGATGACATCTCCATGCCGGCTGACGCCGCCGCCGACCAACCCGCTGAGGCCTCCTTGCGGAACGATCGCGACATGGTTTGCCCGGCACCATGAAATCAGTGCCGCCGCCGCAGCCGTCGAAGCAGGCTGCGCCACGACGCCGGCGGCCAGATTTGTCGGATCCTCGCCGGGATGGCGGCCGGCCACCGCGTCCGGACCGAGGATGCGCAGATCCGGGTGCAGCCCATCGAGTGCGCGGGCGATATCATGGGGAGAGAGGGGCGGATGTGATGCCATGGGAGAAGCCTGGAAATGTCTTTCGGCTTCTTCGCCGGAAAGACGGATCGCCGCAAGTGACGACGTTCGCTTTCCTCGCTCAAAGTTCCGCTGGAAAGCCCGGTGCGCGCAGGTCCGTGCCGGTGGCGTCTTCGAGCAGCTTGACCACCTGCGACGACCAGGCGTCGCCGCCATAGGTGGAGCGGGCGCGGATGAAGGTCTGCAGGGCGTGGCTGGCAAGGTCGAGCGGCACGCCGAATTCGCGGCCGAAGCCGAGCGCGAAGCCGAGATCCTTGACGGCGAGGTCCATGGTGAAGTTGATATTGTAGCTGCCGTTCAGGATCACCTGGCCCTCGGTTTCGTGCACGAAACTGTTGCCCGAGGACGCCTTGATGATGTTGAAGGCGTCGGTCAGGTCGATGCCGCCTTTCTTGGCGAGCATCAGCGCCTCGCCGGTGGCGATCAGGTGGATGAAGGCGAGCATATTGGTGATCACCTTGATCACCGAGGCCTTGCCGAGCGGGCCGGCGCGGAAGATCCTGTTGCCCATGGCTTCGAAGGCCGGCAGATGCAAGGCATGCAGGTCGGCGTCGCCGCCGGTGATCACCGTGATCTCGCCGGAAGCGGCCAGATGCACGCCGCCCGTCACCGGCGCCTCAAGCATGCGAACGCCACGATCGGCGGCGATCTTGCCGAGCCGCAGCACTTCCTGCTCGTCGAGTGTCGACATCTCGATCCAGGTCCCGCCCGGTTTCAGCCCGGCAAGGATGCCGCGCTCGCCGGTCAGCACGCGCTCGCTGACCCGTGGTGAGGGCAGGCAGGTGATCACGGCATCGACCGCTTGCGCCACAGCCTGCGGATCGTCCGCCCAGCGGGCGCCGTTGGCGAGAAGATCTTTTGCATTGCCCGGGTCGAGATCGTGGACCGTGACGTCAAATCCGTCCCTGACCAGGCTGCCCGCCAGATGCCGGCCGAGATGGCCGAGACCGATGAAGCCGTATGTGATGGCCATGTCCTGCTTGTCCCCTGTGGCGTTTGGTAGAGAGTGCGACAAAGCGAAGGCGCGTTCAAAGGCAGATTTTGGCAGGCGACGCGATGTGGCGCAGGCAGAACAGGCGGGCGCGTTTTTTCTGCGTGGGCGACGGGTTGCAGGTGCCCGAAGAGGTCTCCGCGATTGTCATCAGACCTGGAGCCGTTCGTCAGTTTTGATGATGGGGGTGCTTGCGCAATGCCTCTATCGCTCCGGACAGCACGGTATACACGGCCGGATCCTGGCAATGGGCGACATTGAAGCGCATGAAGGCGCCGGCCGATTGCGTCACGCTGAAGACATTGCCGGGCGCAAGGACCACGCCTTTTGCCAGGGCCGACTGCGCCAGTTCGGCCGAATCCACCGCGTCCGGCAGCCGGCACCAGAGGTAGAAACCGCCGCGCGGCATGTGCCATGGCGCAATGCCGAGATGCTGCAAACGCTCGGCTGTCTGTCGCCGCGCGCGCACCAGCTTCTGGCGCAGGTCTTCCATGTGTTTGCGATAGCTGCCGCCGGCAAGCACGTCGAGGATCAGGGCCGCAGCCACCGGGCTAGGTCCGCCGAAATTGGTGGCAACCTGCAGGTCCACAAGCGCCTCGATCCAGTCCGGTCGGCAAGCAATGTAGCCGCAACGCACCGACGACGACAGGGTCTTGGAAAAACTGCCGATGCGGATGACGCGGTTCAAGCCGTCGAGCGCCGCCAGCCGCGACGATGGCTCGGGCTCGAAATCGGCAAAGATATCGTCTTCGATGATCGTCAGATCGTGAAGTGCTGCCGCGTTCAGCAGGCGGTGTGCGACCTGGGGCGACAGCGTCGCCCCGGTCGGATTGTGCAGGGCAGAATTGGTGATGTAGAGGCGCGGCTTCTCGGCGGCAAGCACGGCCTCGAACGCGGCGACGTCGGGTCCGGTGGTCGTGTAGGGCACGCCGACGATCTTGACCCGATGGGCGCGCAGCAGTGCCTGGAAGTTGAAGTAACAGGGATCGTCGATCAGCACGGTATCGCCGGGGCGCAGCAGGAAACGACACAACAGGTCGAGCGCCTGGGTGCCGGAGCCGGTCAGCAGCAGCTGGTCGGGCGACGCCTGAATGCCGTCTTCGGCAAAACGGGACAGCAGCAGCCGGCGCAGCGCAAGCGGACCACGCGTATTGCCGTAGTCCGATAGCAGGGCGTCATCGGCGCGCGACAGGCTGCGCAGCGCGCGCCGGAGTGCCGTGTTCGGCATCCATGCCGCCGGCAGCCAGCCGCAGCCAGGCTTCAGCACCGCGGCATCGGCGTCGAGGGATTGGCGTGAAACCCAGAACGGATCGACCGCCCGGTCGAGCGGTGCCGCGGCCTCGGCGAGCTTCAGCGGCGCCATTGCGCTGGTCGAGGCGCTGGTCGAGACATAAAAGCCCGAGCCGCGTTGCGCCCGGATCAGGCCTTCCGCCGCCAGGCGGTCATAAGCCTCGACCACGGTGGAGGGTGAAACGCCCATTGTGCCGGCAAGGCTGCGGATGGAGGGCAGGCGGTCGCCGGGACCGAGCACGCGACCGGCGATCCTTTGCCGGATGGCGGCCATCACCTCGCCGGTGCGCGTCTTGCTGTCCATGCTGGATGTTCCTCGACAAGGATAATCTGTATTGAGAATTGACCAGTACAGTTTTGCCAAATTGTATTGAACTGTTTCTGTTTTCGCCAGCGCGCTCGACCTAGGACGGGTGCAGAAAGCGAGGACAAATGAAAACATCCATGGACGGCTGGGGCAGTGGTCTGCTCGGCGTGCTGATTTTCAGCGGATCACTGCCGGCGACCCGCATTGCGGTCGGCGGCTTTTCACCGCTGTTCCTAACTTCGGCCCGCGCCGTGATCGCAGCCCTTCTGGCCGCGGCCTTGCTGATCCTCTGGCGCCAGAAGCGGCCCGCGCGCCAGGACCTCGTCTCGCTCGCCATCGTTGCGCTCGGCGTTGTCATCGGTTTTCCGCTGTTGACCGCCTTGGCGCTGCAGACCATCACCGCGGCGCATTCAGTGGTTTTTGTCGGTCTGCTGCCGCTGATGACGGCAATTTTTGCGGTCATGCGCGGCGGCGAACGGCCGAAGCCGCTGTTCTGGCTGTTTTCCGGCCTCGGCAGCGTGATCGTTGCCGGTTTCGCCTTGGCAACCGGTGGTGCTGCGTCGAGCCTGGGCGATCTCATGATGATCGCAGCCATTGTGCTCTGCGGACTTGGCTATGCCGAAGGCGCCAAACTGTCGCGACGGCTCGGCGGTTGGCAGGTGATCTCCTGGGCTTTGCTGCTGTCGCTGCCGGTGATGCTGGCGCTTGCCTTGCTGACCTTGCCCGGTTCCTGGCAGACGATCACCATGCCGGCATGGCTTGGGCTCGCCTATGTCTCGGTGTTCAGCATGCTGGTCGGTTTTGTCTTCTGGTATCGCGGCCTGGCGCTCGGAGGCATCGCCGCCGTCGGCCAACTGCAATTGCTGCAGCCGTTTTTCGGCCTGGCCCTTGCCGCCGTGCTGCTGCACGAGCCGGTGAGTTTCGGCATGGTCGCCAGCACGGCTGCAATCGTGCTGTGTGTTGCCGGCGCGAAACGCTTCGCCAGGTAAGGCGGCGGCCAGTCAGGCAGATCCGCCACGCCAGCGCGCCGGTTTCCACGATTGACGCTTACGTGCACGTCAGATATTCTTGTCCTTCACAGCACCCTGCCGGAATTTGCGCCTGTGGTGTCGCGCTTCGGCTCGACAATCTGGTTGGGTTTTGTCAAGGAGGTAGGCGCAAAGAACCGCCGCGCGGAGGAATGACGATGAGCACTGAGATGGAACTGCCGGAACGCGAAAGCATGGAATTCGACGTCGTGATCGTCGGCGCCGGCCCGGCCGGCCTGTCGGCCGCGATCCGGCTGAAACAGGTCAATCCGGACCTGACCGTCGTCGTGCTGGAAAAGGGTGCCGAAGTCGGTGCGCATATCCTGTCGGGCGCCGTGGTCGATCCGATCGGCATCGACAAGCTGCTGCCCGACTGGCGCAATGAGGCCGATCATCCGTTCAAGACCCCGGTTACGGACGACCAGTTCCTGCTGCTCGGACCGGCCGGCTCCGTCCGCCTGCCGAATTTTGCCATGCCACCGCTGATGAACAATCACGGCAACTACATCGTTTCGCTCGGCAATGTCTGTCGATGGCTCGCCACCCATGCCGAAGCGCTGGGTGTCGAGATCTATCCGGGCTTTGCCGCAACCGAAGTGCTCTACAATGACGAAGGTGCCGTGATTGGCGTGGCCACCGGCGACATGGGCATCGAGAAGAACGGCGAGCCGGGTCCGGCCTATACCCGCGGCATGGAACTCATCGGCAAATATGTGCTGATCGGCGAGGGCGTGCGCGGATCGCTGGCCAAGCAGCTGATCGAAAAGTTCGACCTGTCGAAGGACAGCGACGTGCAGAAATACGGGATTGGTCTGAAGGAACTCTGGCAGGTCAAGCCCGAGCATCACAAGCCGGGCCTCGTGCAGCACTCCTTCGGCTGGCCGCTCGGCATGAAGACCGGTGGCGGTTCCTTCCTCTACCATCTCGAAGACAACATGGTCGCCGTCGGTTTCGTCGTGCACCTGAACTACAAGAACCCCTATCTTTATCCCTTCGAGGAATTCCAGCGCTTCAAGACCCATCCGGCGATCGCCAAGACCTTCGAAGGCGGCAAGCGCCTGTCCTACGGCGCCCGGGCGATCACCGAGGGCGGTTACCAGTCGGTGCCGAAGCTCTCCTTCCCCGGCGGCGCGCTGATCGGCTGTTCCGCCGGTCTCGTCAACGTGCCGCGCATCAAGGGCAGCCACAATGCCGTGCTGTCGGGCATGCTCGCGGCCGACAAGATTGCCGATGCCATCGCCAATGGCCGCGCCAATGACGAGCCGATCGAGATCGAGAACGAATGGCGCTCGACCGATATCGGCCGCGACCTCAAGCGCGTCCGCAACGTCAAGCCGCTGTGGTCGAAGCTCGGTACCGCGCTCGGCGTCGCGCTCGGCGGCCTCGACATGTGGATCAACCAGATCTTCGGCACCTCACCCTTCACCCTGAAGCACGGCAAGACCGACGCCCAGTCGCTGGAGCCGGCAGCCAAGCACAAGCCGATCGCCTATCCGAAACCGGATGGCGTCCTGACCTTCGACCGCCTGTCCTCGGTCTTCCTGTCCAACACCAACCACGAGGAGGACCAGCCGGTCCATCTCAAGGTCAAGGACATGGACCTGCAGAAGGCTTCGGAGCTCGGCGTCTATGCCGGCCCCTCGACCCGCTACTGTCCGGCCGGCGTCTACGAATGGGTGGAAAAGGATGGCGAGGACGTCTTCGTCATCAACGCCCAGAACTGCGTGCACTGCAAGACCTGCGACATCAAGGACCCCAACCAGAACATCACCTGGGTGCCGCCGCAGGGCGGCGAGGGGCCGGTTTATCCGAATATGTAAGTGTCACGAAAGGGCCGCCAGTGTGCGGCCCTTCTTCGTATTGGGATGGCCCGGCATTTCAACAGAAGGCGTGGCACTGCGGCGCGTTGTCCAAGTGAAACCGCGCCCCATCTGCCACAATTATGACGCGGTTGTTAATCGCCTCATCTGCGACTTAACCCGTCATTAACCATAAATTTCCTAGGCTTCTCGGCAGAAGAATCATCTCCGAGGACCTTGATCCATGACCATTTCCCGCCGAAGCCTGCTGATCGGCCTGCCGCTTCTCCTCGCCGGCTGCCAGTCCATGCCCAACCAGCAGGCCATGTATAGCGACGTCACGACCGAGCCTTTTCCCCTGAAGAAGGTGCCGCTCGACAAGATCAAGCCGGAACTGCGCCGTCAGGAAGTGGCCTACGAGACTGCCTATTCGGCTGGAACGGTGGTGGTCGATACGCCCGGACGCCGCCTCTACTACGTGCTCGGTGACGGCCGCGCCATGCGCTACGGCATTGGTGTCGGCCGCAATGGTTATGCGCTGGCCGGCAATGCCTATATCGGCCGCAAGGCGGAATGGCCGACATGGACGCCGACGCCGAACATGATCCGCCGGGATCCGGAAAAGAACCTGAAATATGCCGGCGGCCTGCCGGGCGGTCCGAACAATCCGCTCGGTGCCCGCGCCATGTATCTCTATCGCGGCGGCAACGACACGCTGTTCCGCCTGCACGGCACCAACCAGCCCTGGTCGATCGGCGAGGCCATGTCGTCGGGCTGCGTGCGCATGATGAACCACGACGTCATCGACCTCTATGCCCGCACCAGTGTCGGCGACAAGGTTGTCGTGCTGCAGGCGTGAGATCTACGCGCGCTTGCGCATCTGTGACGGGCTGACACCCGTCAGTCGCCGGAACATCGCGATGAAGGCGGACGGGTTGCTGTAGCCCAGCCGTTCCGCCACCTGGTGTACGCTTTCTCCCTCGTCCAGCAGCGCAAGGGCTGTCAGCAGCCTGAGGCGCTGGCGCCAGTCGTTGAACGACATGCCAAGCACTTCCTGGCAGCGGCGCGACAGCGTGCGCTCGGTGGTGCCGACGCGGCTTGCCCATTCGGCAGCCGAGCGTTTGTCTCCCGGCTGCTGCTGCAATTGGCTGAGGATCGGCCCGAGCAGGAGATCGGCAGTGATCGGCAGATATTGGGCAAAATAGGGCGCTGCCCGCACCTGATCGACGATCACCATGGCCAGCCGCAGGTCTTCCGGCGTGCGGGGATGGCGGATGCCACGCCGGTCGAAATCGGCAAGGACGGCTTTCAACAGGGCGCTCAGATCCAGCGTGCAGGGCTGCTGCGGCAGATCCGCGCAAAGTTCGGCGGCGACATGGGTCGTCACATACAGCACGTCCTGCGGATTGCTGGCGTCATGCTCGAAGCCCGGCGGGATCCAGATGGCGTATTGCGGCGGCGACAGGAAGCGCACGCCTTCGATACTGATCTGGGCGATCCCCTGCAGGGCGTAGTTCAGTTCGCCCCAGACCTGGCGCTTGAGCGGAAATCCGGTGCCGCCTTTGTAGCGAACAGTCCGGAAGGACACCGGCCGGGGTGGCTCGCCGTCAATCCCTTCATGCGCATAGAGCATGGCCGTTCTCCGCAAGTTTGTGTCCTAAATTCACTATATAACGAAATCAGGACGCCTGCTAGAGGAGGGGACGACGATCGCCGCCATCACGGCGTGCGATCCTGAAGGTGAAGGCGCGCAGGATGACAACGTCAGTTCAGACGACCGACCGGATGAGCCATGGCTTCGTAATGGCTCTGATCCCACTGCTGACCATGTTGATATGGGCAGGCAATACGATCGTCACGAAGGCTTCGGCCGGGTTGATCGAACCGGCCTCGATCGCATTTTATCGCTGGTTGATTGCCCTCGTGCTGCTGACGCCTTTCGTTCTCCGTGGCCTTTGGGCCAATCGCCGGCTGGCCATCCGGTTCTGGCCGAAACTGGCCGTGCTTGGCATGCTGGGCATGGTGATCTACCAGAGCCTCGCCTATGAGGCGGCCAAGACCACGACGGCGCTCAACATGGGGCTTCTGGCAGCGCTGATGCCGCTGATTTCCATTCTTCTCGCGTCGGCATTTGCCGGCGAGCGCCTGTCAAGATCGCGCATCCTGGGTGGAGTTTTGTCACTGCTGGGCGTGATCTATCTGATTTCCCATGGTGACCCGGTTCGGCTCCTGGTGGGCGGCCTGCATATCGGCGACGCGCTGATGATCGTCGCCATTGTTGCCAATTCCTTCTATGGCGTTTTGCTCAAGCGCTGGGCCGTGCCGCTGCCGATGTGGCAGCAGATCTGGTGTCAGATTGCCGTGGCCACGGCTTTCCTCCTGCCACTCTGGCTGCTCAGCGACATCAGTCCGGTGACGGCGGACAACCTGCCGCTGGTCCTGTTCGCCGCCATTCCGACATCGCTTCTGGCGCCGTTCTGCTGGATGATTGCCGTGCGAGACCTCGGCGCGGCGCGCAGTGCGCTCTACATCAACCTGCTGCCGCTGCTGGTGGCGGCGCTGGCATGGTTACTGCTTGGCGAAACGCTGGCGTTTTTCCATCTGGTCGGCGGTGGCCTGGCGCTGGCCGGCGTGGCGATCGGCATGCGCCAGCCGTCCGCCCCGCGTGTTGCGGAGGCAGCGAACGATACGCGCGCTTGGCGATCAGAGGCGCCTTGAGACGATGCCGGTCGAAAGAAGCACGCCGATCCCGGTGATCAGGGCCGCCGCGATCGTTGCAAGGCCAAGGGGTTCCCCGAGAACAAGCGCACCACCGATTGCGGCCGCCACGGGTGACACCGCCGTGTAGGCGGCTGCCTGTGTGCTGCCGAGGCTGCGCACGGCCGTGCCATAGAGCAGGGTCGCGACCAGTCCGGAGAGGATGCCCTGTGTCACGATCTGCAGGCCGGTTTCCGCAAACGGCGCCGAAAACAGGTGGATCTCGACGAAGGGAGTAAACAGGAGGTTGAGGATCGTCGACCAGGCACAGATCAGCGCCGCTCCCTCGAAGGCCGAAAGCCCGGAGCGGCGGAAAGCGTGGGTGTAGACGGCCCAGAGCGTCGCGCCGACCGGCAGCACGGTGTAGCTGATCCACGACAGCGTTTCATCGCCGATATTGGCGACCAGCAGCACAAGCCCGCCGGCAAAAATCGCCGCCATGCCGATCTTGCGCATCATGTCGGGTCTTTCGTGCAGCAGCGCCATGCCGATCAGGGCCGTGGCAAGCGGCATCAGGCCGGGCAGCAGCACGCCGGCGGCCGACGCCGGGGTCGAGCGCATGCCGAAGGCCACCACCTGGAAAAACGGCGCACCGGATCCGAGCACCATCAGCACGAAAGGCAGCTTCGGAACACTCTTCGGCCAGAGTCCGGTCCGCAGCCAGACCGGCGTTAGCAGGGTTGCGGGGATTCCATAACGAAGCAAGCTGAGATCGAAGGCCGACAGTGAGCCGCCGATACTGTAGCGGGTGGCGATCAGCCACGCCGCCCAGATCAGCACGACAGATAGCGCGGCCGCGGCCCCGAGGCCGGCCGAGTGTCTTGGTGCTGTCGGATCAGGAATAGGGGTCATTGCGGCCTTCCGGGTAGGTTTGACCCACATTATGCAATTCCCGGGCGACATTCCTTGCTATTTATGCCTATAATTGTCGTGGTATTGGCAGGATCGAAATCTTTGCCTGATCAAATGGATAGATTGTGCCAAAACTGGATAAATTTGACATCGCCATCCTGAACGCGCTGCAGGACAATGGCCGCGCCACCAATGTAGAGCTTGCCGACAGGGTCGGCTTGTCGCCGTCGCCCTGCCTGCGCCGGGTTAAAATGCTGGAAGAAGCGGGCGTGATCCGCAGCTACCGCGCCGATATCGATCGCCGCGCAGTCGGGCTGGAACTGACGGTCTTCGTTTCGTTCAAGGTGACGCATCATACCCGCGACAACGCTCAGGCGTTTCAGCAGGCATTGCAGGATCTGCCGGAAGTCGTCGGTTGCTACATGATCTCGGGCCATTCCGACTTCCTGGCCGAAGTGGTGGTCGAGAACCTTGCCGCCTATGAGGCGCTGCTCACCGACAAACTACTGGTCCTGCCGCACGTCACCGACATCCAGTCCAATTTCGCCATTCGCACTGTCAAGAGCGCCGGGCCGCTGAAGCTGCCGCAGGCATCGGCGTAGCATCATCACCGACAGTGGCTTGTGTAACAGACGATGGGCCGCGCACGGGGGCCATCTGCGGTCGCTACGGCGTCGGCAGCCAAGCAGGCTGTCGCAGCGAACCGCCATGCATGGGACGGCGGCTCGCCTTGTGCGTCGTCAGTCGGCAAAGCCTTCGAGCACGACCTTGCCCCGCATGCGACCGCTTTCGACCTGCGCATGCGCCTCCTTCAAGGTTGCTGCGTTGATTGGCCCGAGAACGGTGTTGAGGGTCGTCCGCAGGGCGCCACTGTCGACCAGCTGGGCGACATGGTTCAGCAGTTTGTGTTGCTCGATCATGTCCGGCGTCCCGTAGATCGAGCGGGTAAACATCAATTCCCAAATCAGCGATACGGCCTTCGACTTGAAGGCCATGATGTCAAAAGCTTGATCGAAGTCGTCGATCAGGACCAGGCGACCCTGCGGAGCGATGATCTCGGCTAGGTCAAGCCGGTGCTGGACGCTGTGCGTGATGGAAAAGATGAAGCCGGGAGCGCCGATGCCCAGTGCTGCATATTCCGCCGCCAGTGGCTTGCTATGATCGATCACATGGTCGGCCCCGAGCGACCTGGCCCAATCGGCCGTTTCCGGGCGCGATGCCGTGGCGACGACGGTCAGGTCCGTCAGTTGCTTGGCGAGCTGGATCGCGATCGAGCCGACCCCGCCGGCGCCGCCGGTGATCAGCAACACCCTGGCAGCACCCGGCACCGGCTGATCGACCCGCAACCTGTCGAACAGAGCCTCATAAGCCGTAATCGCCGTCAGCGGCAATGCGGCCGCCTCGGCAAAGCTCAGGCTCTGCGGCTTCATCCCGACAATCCGCTCGTCGACCAGATGATATTCCGCGTTGGTTCCGGGGCGACCGATGGCGCCGGCATAATAGACGGCGTCGCCGGGCTGGAAGAGCGTGACATCGGGTCCGACGGCGGTCACCACGCCGGCTGCATCATAGCCGAGGATCCGCGGCTGGCCGTCCGGCGGCTGATGGCTGCGGCGGACCTTGGTGTCGACCGGGTTGACCGAAATGGCCTTGACGGCAACCAAGAGGTCGTGACCGTGGGCCTCGGGCATGGGCAGGTCTAGATCGATCAGGGCAGTCTCGGATGTAATGGGCTGCGGAGCGTAAAAACCGATGGCGCGCATGGAAGTCTCCTGTCAAATTTGCACAGCGCCGTTTAACGACGTAGGATTGATCAGCGCAAGAATGCACAAATTGTGTCTATAGGCACAAAATATGGCCTTACTACCCAAAAGGATACCGTCAATGTCAAAGCCTCGGGCCAAGATGATCAACCACTTCCCAGGTTGTCCGGTGGAGACGACGCTCGGCTTTATTGACGGGAAATGGAAAGGTGTCATCCTCTACCACCTGCTGATCGCCGGCAGCAGCCTGCGTTTCAGCGAGTTGCGCCGCAGACTGCCAGCCGTGACCCAAAGAATGCTGACCAAGCAGTTGCGGGAACTCGAGGAGCAGGGATTGGTGACGCGCACGGTATTTCCCGTCGTTCCGCCGCGGGTCGATTATGGGTTGACCCCGCTTGGTCACAGCATGCGTCCGGTGATCCAGGCGCTTGAGCAGTGGGGAAGCCGCCACGTTGTCTGCGAGAAAGGTACGCAGCGCGTGATCCATCCGGATGACGTCGAGCAGGCCGCGTCAGCGGCGTGACGTCCGCTTTTCCAGTGCGACCGAAATCAGGAAGACCACAAGGCCGAGTGCTGACAGCACCGATCCGACGAAGCCGGTTGCGCCGTACCCATAGCCGGCTGCTATGACCATGCCGCCGAGCCAGGCGCCGAGCGCATTGGCGATGTTGAAGGCCGAATGGTTGGAGGCGGCGGCCAGCGTCTGGGCATCTGCCGCCACATCCATCAGACGGGTCTGCACGGCCGGACAGGCGGCAAAGCCGCAACCGGTGAGGAAGACGCAGACGCAAAGCATGATCGGGTTATGGGCCGTCAGCGAGAAGATCGCCATCAGCACGACGTTGAAGGCGAGCACGCCACCGATCGTGCCGTTGAGGGAATAGTCGGCCATGCGCGAACCCACGACATTGCCGACATTCATGCCGATGCCGAACAGCGCCAGCACGACGGCGACCATGGTCGTCGGCAGTCCGGCGGTGTCGGTGGTCGTCTTTGCGATATAGCTGAAGATTGAGAACATGCCGCCGAAGCCGATCGCCGCCACGGCAAGCGAAAGCCAGACCTGCAGGCGCCCGAAAGCGCTGAGCTCGCGGCGGATGCTGGCACCTTCGGCCACTTCGTCCTTCGGCAGATAGATCGCAATCAATGCAACCGTCAGTCCGCCAATTGCGGCCACCATGAAGAACGCAGCCCGCCAGCTCATCAACTGGCCAAGGAAGGTCGCGATCGGCGTGCCGATCAGCGTGGCAATGGTCAGGCCGAGCATCACGCGGCCGACCGCGCGAACCCGCCTGTGTGGCGGAGCCATCGAGGCGGCCACCAGGGCCGCGACACCGAAATAGGCGCCATGCGGCAGGCCGGTGATGAAGCGCAATGCGGTGAAGGAGAGGAAGCCGGGTGCCATGGCGCTGGCGAAATTGCCGATGGCAAACAGGCCCATCAGCAGCAGAAGCAGGGTCTTGCGCGGCAGCTTGGCCGCAAGCGCTGCGATGATCGGTGCGCCGATGACCACGCCGAGTGCATAGGCACTGATGACATTGCCGGCATCCGGCACGCTGACCTGATAGGTGGTGGCGACCTCAGGCAGGAGGCCCATGATGACGAATTCGCCGGTGCCGATGCCGAAGCCGCCGGCAGCCAGTGCAATTTCGATCAGCAGGATGGTGGCGGGCGATAGCTGGGCCGGATCGATCCGGCGGTCGACGAGGGAACGGTCGGCAGTCGTGCAGTCGGTCATCAAAACACCACGGGCGCCGGCTGGGAGCGACGGCGCGTAGAGCTTCAGCAGAAGCAGGGAATGGAAGGCAGTCCTTGATGGACCGAAGCAAAGGCAGAATTGTTATTTATCATATCATTGTGCGCTGCGGCAAAGGCTTTTGTCCACGCCCTTGAATTTTAGCGCTTCGGACGCGATCTGTTGCGATAAGGAAACAATTGACGACATGGCGCGTTGTCGAAGGCTGCGGCGCATGTTTGCACTGCGAAAGGACGATATGAAGATCACGGCTGTACTCAATCGCGACGGTGGTACCTTCAGGACCACTGACATGCAGGCCTATTGCGCCAGCGCCGTCAAGGCGTTTGCAGCCAAGGGGCATGACCTCGATTGTGTCGTGGTCGGCGGCGACGAGGTCGTCTCGGCGCTTGAAAAGGCCAGCGCTTCCGGTGCCGATGCGCTGGTGGCCGGCGGCGGCGACGGCACGATTTCTGCAGCTGCCGGCATTGCCTGGAAGACGGGCCTGCCGCTCGGCGTGGTTCCGGCCGGCACGATGAACCTGTTTGCCCGCTCATTGAAACTGCCGCTCGACATCTGGAAAGTGCTCGATACGCTGGCAGATGTGCAGATCCAGTCGGTCGACATCGCAACGGCCAACGGCCGTCCCTATGTGCACCAGTTTTCCGCAGGCCTTCACGCGCGCATGGTGCGCATGCGCAATTCGATGAATTTTGCCTCGAAGCTCGGCAAGATGCGCGCCAGCACCAATGCCGCCTTCGGCGTGATGCTCGACCCGCCGCGTTTCGAGGTCATCTTCGATATCGACGGTGACGGCCGCAGCGACGAACGGCCGGTCTCTGCCATTTCGGTGTCCAACAATCCGCTCGGCAACAATGCGCTGTTTTTTGCCGATGACCTGACCACGGGCAAGCTCGGCGTCTATCTCGCCGATCCGCTCGAACCGACGGGTGTGTTCTCGCTGGCCTTCGATATCATGCGCGGCAGGTTCACCGACAATCAGGCGGTGACGGCATCGACAGCCAAGGTTCTGCGGCTGCATTTCCCCAAACACCGCCAGGGGGCTGCCTGTGTTCTCGACGGCGAATTGCTGCGCATGCCGCGCGATGTCGAGATCAAGATCCATGCCGGCGAATTGAAGGTGCTGGTGCCTGCGACGGCGTGAGGGGAAGTTATCGTTTGCCTATCCGATACCACCCTCTGCCCTGCCGGGCATCTCCCCCTCAAGGGGGGAGATCGGATGGAGCCACCTCTTGCGCCAAAGCGGACCAAAAAATCCGGTCTTCAGCCTATCGGTAGAATGATGGGCTTCTGCGCGTCGGGCAATCTCCCCCCATGAGGGGGAGATGTCGGCGTAGCCCAGAGAGGCGCACACTCTGGGCAGGCAGTTTACTACGCAAATGCCGCCGCGATCAGGGCCTTGGTATAATCCTCGGCCGGTCGCTCGAAGATCGCCTCGGTATCGCCCTGTTCGACGATCTTGCCGTTCTTCATCACCACCACATGGTCCGACATCGCCCTGATCACCGAAAGGTCGTGGCTGATGAAGACATAGGACAGGCCATGTTTGGCCTGCAGGTCGCGCAGCAGTTCGATGACCTGCAACTGCACCGATCGGTCAAGCGCCGAGGTCGGTTCGTCGAGCACGATGACTTTCGGCTTGAGGATGATCGAGCGGGCGATGGCGATGCGCTGGCGCTGTCCGCCGGAGAACTCGTGCGGATAGCGGTTGCGCGCCGCCGGATCGAGGCCGACTTCGAGAAGTGCTGCAATCGCCCGTTTGTCGCGGTCGGCCTTGGTCAGCTGCGGCTCGTGCACATAGAGGCCTTCGGTGATGATCTCACCGACGGTCTGGCGCGGTGACAGCGAGCCGTAGGGGTCCTGGAACACCAGCTGCATCTGCCGGCGATAGGGCCGCATCTGGCTGCGGTCGAGCAGCGAGATATCCGTGCTTTCGAAACGATAGCGCCCGTCCGAGGCCAGCAGCCTGAGCAGGGCACGCCCGAGCGTCGACTTGCCCGAACCGGATTCACCGACAACGCCGATCGTCTGGCCCTGGCGCAGGGTCAGGCTGACATTGTCGACGGCGCGGAAGGTCTTTGTGCCCCTGAACAGGAACCCCCCGCCGATGTTGAAGTCGACCACCACATTGCGGCCTTCCAGCATGATCGGCGCATCGTCGGCCGGCGGCGCCTTGACGCCATGCGGCTCGGCTTCCAGCAGCATCTTGGTGTAGTCGGCCGTCGGCCGCTCGAAGATGTCCTCGCGCGAGCCTTGTTCGACGACCTCGCCACGCCGCATCACAACGACGCGGTCGGCGACATGCTTGACCACGCCGAGGTCATGGGTGATCAGCACGATCGCCATGCCGAAGCGCTTCTGCAGGTCGGCAAGCAGGTCGAGGATCTGCGCCTGGATGGTGACGTCGAGTGCGGTGGTCGGCTCGTCGGCAACCAGAACGTCGGGCTCGTTGGCAAGCGCCATGGCGATCATCACGCGCTGGCGCTGGCCGCCGGACAGTTCGTGCGGATAGCTGTCGATGCGCCGGTTCGGGTCGGGGATGCCGACCAGGTTGAGCAGTTCCAGCACGCGTTCGCGCGCCTGGCGCTTGCCCATGCCGCGGTGGTAGCGCAGCGGTTCGGCGATCTGCTTGCCGATCGTGTAGAGCGGATCAAGCGAAGTCATCGGCTCCTGGAAGATCATGGTGATCTTCGAACCGCGCACCTCGTTCAACTCCTTCAGCCCGGCATGGGCAAGATCGGTCGCGCCGTAGAACGCCGAGCCCTCGACGCGTCCGTTCGATGCGAGCAATCCCATGATGCCCATCATCGTCTGGCTCTTGCCGGAACCGGATTCGCCGACGATGGCGAGCGTTTCGCCTTTCTTGACGTCGAAGGACACGCCCTTCACCGCCTGCACATCACCATCCGGTGTGGTGAAGGTGACCTTCAGGTCCCTGACGGCCAGCACATTGGTCATTTCAGTCCTGTCCATGCTTATCGGTCCTTCGGATCAAGCGCATCGCGCAGGCCGTCACCCACAAAATTCAGGGCAAACAGCGTGATAACGAAGAAGATCGCCGGGAAGATCAACAGCCACGGTGCGCTCTGCATGTTCTTCGTGCCTTCCGAGATCAGCGTGCCCCAGCTGGCAAGCGGCGCCTGGACGCCGAGGCCGAGGAAGGACAGGAAGCTTTCGGTCAGGATCACCTGCGGCACCACGACGGTGACAAAGACGATGACCGGGCCGACCGTGTTCGGAATGATGTGGCGACGGATGATCTGCCAGTCGGTGAGGCCGAGGGCCTGGGCTGCGCCGACGAATTCGCGGCGTTTCAGGGACAGCGTCTGGCCGCGCACGATACGGGCCATTTCCAGCCATTGCACGGCACCGATGACGGCAAAGATCAGCACGATCGACCGGCCGAAGAACACGACAAGCACGACGACGAGGAAGACGAAGGGCAGCGAATAGATGATCTCGACGAAGCGCATCATCACGTTGTCGACCCGCCCGCCGATATAGCCCGACGTCGCGCCATAGACGACACCGATGCCGAGCGACACGAGTGACGCAGCCAAGCCGACGGCAATCGAGATCTGCCCGCCGAGCATGACGCGGACCAGAAGGTCGCGGCCATTGCTGTCGGTGCCGAAGAGGAAATACTGTTGATTGACCGAGCCGGTCAGGGTCATCGACAGCTGGTCCGGTGATGTTTCGGCGACGGTGGTGTTCTTGAACTCGTTGACGCGGTCGAAGTAGCGCACGGAGCGCGGATCGATCGGCCGGGTCGACGTCACCTTGGCGGTGAACACGCCGTTTTCGATCTCGTAGCTTTCGAGCGTCAGGCGCGCACGCTTGGCAGTGCTTTCGGCGACTTCGGCCAGCGTCTGCGGATCCGGACGTGGGGTCAGACTCGGCGGGATCGAGACATAGGACGGGAAGACCTCGTCATAGGTATGTGGCGAGACGAGCGGACCGGCAAAGGAGAAGATGCAGATCAGCAGCAAAGCGAAGCAGCCGGCCATGGCCGCCTTGTTGCGCCGGAAGCGCATCATCGCAAGCTGGCCCAGGCTGCGGCCCTCGACGGTGGGGGCAAGTGTTGTGGTTGTATCAGTCATGGCGGACCCTCGGATCGAGCAGGCCATAGGCGATGTCGACCAGCAGGTTGAAGACGATCACGAACACGGCGACGAGAATGACGGTGCCCATGACCAGAGGATAGTCGCGGTTGAGCGCGCCGAGCACGAAGTAGCGGCCGACACCGGGAATGGTGAAGATGCTCTCGACCACGGCAGAACCGGTGAGCAGGGCGGCAGCACATGGCGCAAGGTAGGATACGACCGGCAACATGGCACCACGCAGCGCATGGGTGATGACCACGACGCGCGACGGCAGGCCATAGGCACGCGCGGTGCGGATATGGTCCGTGTGCAGGGCCTCGATCATCGAACCGCGGGTGAGGCGGGCAAAGACCGCCAGCTGCGGCAAGGCCAGTGCGGTCATCGGCAGGATCAGGTTGCGGGCCGAGCCGTCACCCCAGCCACCGGCCGGCAGCCACGACAGCATCACGGCAAAGATCAGCGTCAACACAGGACCGACGACAAAATTGGGCACTGTGACGCCGACGGTGGCAAAGGCCATCAGGCCGAAATCCAGCGCGCTGTTCTGGCGAAGGGCCGCGATGGTGCCGAGCGTTACGCCGCCTATCAGGGCGATCAGGATCGCATAGAGACCAAGCTCGACCGAGTAGGGCAGGGCCTTGCCGATCAGTTCGGAAACCGTGTTGTCCTTGTAGATGAAGCTTGGACCGAAATCGCCGGTCACGGCATTGCCGAGATAATTGACGTATTGGCGCCACAGCGGCTGGTCGAGCTTGTAGGTGGCCATGATGTTGGCCATCGTTTGCGGCGGAAGCGGACGCTCGAGATTGAACGGACCACCGGGCGCGAAACGCATCAGGAAGAACGAGATCGTCACGACGACGAACACCGTGGGCACGGCGCTCAGAAGTCGGCGCAGGACAAATGAGATCATGGTGAAAAAGATGACGCGCGACAGCCATCATGCTGCCGCGCGCCATTCCCTATGTTTGTTATTCGGAAACGCTGAGGAACTTCGACAGGTGTTCGTTCACCGGATTGTCGCCCCAGCCCGAAACGCGCTCGGACACCAGCCACAGATTGGCGTTGTTCATCAGCGGCGCGATCGGCTGATCATTCATGAGAATGGTTTCAGCCTTCTTCATTTCGTCCATGCGCTTGGCCGGATCGCGTTCCTCGTAGGATGCCTTCATCAGCGCATCGAATTCATCGTTCTTGTACTTGCCGTAGTTGAACGTGACGTTGCTGCCGACGTTCAGCGCCAGGAAGTTTTCCGGGTCGGCGTAGTCGGCTGTCCAGCCGGCGCGCGCAACGTTGAACTTGCCGCCTTCCTGCAGGTAGGCGTAGTGCGAGGCAACGTCGAGGTTGACTAGCGAGACCTTGGCACCAAACGTATTCTTCCACATGTCGGCGACGGCGGTGGCGACGCGCTCGTGATTGGCATTGGTGTTGTAGCGGATCTCGATTTCGAGCGGCTTGCCGCCTTCACCATAGCCGGCGGTCTTCATCAGTTCGACGGCCTTGTCTTCGCGGTCGATCTGCGACAGCGTTGCGAAATCTGGCTGCGGACCTTGGCCGTAGCCTTCAAGGCCCGGCGGCACGAGGTTGTAGGCCGGAAGCTGGGCGCCGGCGTAGATTTCCTGGGCGAGGAAGTCGCGGTCGACTGCCATCGACAGCGCGCGGCGAACGTTGACGTCGTTATACGGCGGCTCGCGGTTGTCGAAGACATAGTAGTAGGTGGCCAGACCCGGGGTGACATGCACCTGGTCGCTGTAGCTTTCGCGCAGGCGCTTGATCTGGTCAGCCGAGAAATTGTAGACGAGATCAAGTTCCTTGGCCTCGAAGCGGCGAACCGAAGCGGCATCGTCGTCGATCGGGTAGAAGATCACCTTGTCGAGCTTGACGTTGGCTGCATCCCAGTACTTTTCGTTCTTCACGACGGTCAGCGTGTCGTTCGGGACGTGAGCCTGCAGGACGAAGGCGCCATTGGATACCATGTTGCCCGGCTTGACGAACTGGTCGCCGAACTTCTCGAAATTGGCCTTGCTGAGCGGCAGCGCGGTGTAGTGAGCGAGAAGCTGCAGGAAGAACGGCGTCGGGCGCTCGAGCGTGATTTCGACGGTCTTGGCGTCGATCGCCTTGATGCCGAGCTGGTCGATCGGCACTTCGCCCTTGTTGGCCTTTTCGGCATTCTTGATCGGGTAGAGAATGTTGGCGTATTCGGCCGCGGTCTTCGGATCTTCGAGGCGACGCATTGCGAAGACGAAGTCTTCAGCCGTTACCGGCGAGCCATCCGACCAGTTTGCGTTGTCGCGGATCTTGAAGGTGTAAACGGTTTCGTCGTCCGAAACGGTCCAGCTTTCAGCCGTGCCGGGCACGATCTTGCCATTGGCGTCATAAATCGTCAGGCCTTCGAACAGGTCACGGACCACGAAGCCTTCGATGTCGATCGAGATGTGGGCATAGTCGAGTGTCTGCGGTTCGCCGGCATTGCCGCGATGCAGGACGGCTTCGGCAAATGCCGGAGCAGTGCCCATGAGCATGGTACCGAACAGAAGTGAGGTCGCCAGTTTTTGCATTTTTGTCATTTTGTTCTCCCCTTTCAGGCGTGATGGAAGGCCGAAACAGACGAGAAAAAGACATGAAATACAAGAGGCCAAATTTAGGGCAGCGGCCAGATTTGATTGAAGTCAGTGCAAACGCACGATTTCAAACGTAAATTTGATTTTGGCGCAATCAATGCAAAGATTGCGTCGTAATCACGACATCTTTGGTTGCCTGATAAAATTGGTATTGTTGATATCTATCACAGCCGCGCGAGATAGGTCTGGTAGTCGAAGCTCGAGACCGTGCGCAGATAGGCGATCGCCTCCTTGCGCTTGGTGTCGCCATAGAGCTTCTGGTAACCGGCGCCGAAGACATCGGCGATGAACGGCGAATGGCGGAAGCGGTCGACTGCGGTCAGGAAGTCATGCGTCAGCATGGCCGGATTTTCCGGTGCGCTGGTCGGTGTCGTGACCGGGCCGGGATCGAGATCCTCGCCGAGGCCAAGCAGCATGCCGCCAAGGATGGCAGCCAGTAGCAGATGCGGATGAGCGTCTGCGCCGGCGACGCGGTGTTCGATACGGGCGGCTGGGCCGTCCTTGTCGGGAATGCGAACGGCGGTGCCGCGATTGCCGAAGCCCCAGTCGACCTTGTCGGGCGCAAACGAGCCTGGCTGGAAACGACGATAGGAATTGGCGAGCGGCGCAAAGATCAGCTGCGCATCCTGCATGGTCTTCAACATGCCAGCCGTCACCGATCTCAACTTGACTGGATCGCCGCCCTTGGCGTCGAGGATATTCCGGCCATCCTTGTCGATGATCGAGGCATGCACATGCAGGCCGGATCCTGCCTGGTCGCCATAGGGCTTGGCCATGCAGGTAGAGCGCAACCCGAGGCGGCGCGCGGCAAAATCGACGACACGCTTCAGGTAGATGCAGTCGTCGGCGGCAGCCAGTGCATTCGGCTTGTGCAGCAGGTTGACCTCGAACTGGCCGGGGCCGAATTCCGCAGTCGTCGCATCGGCCGGCAGGCCCATGTCGTCGCAGTAGCGACGGATGATGTCGAGATAGTCTTCCATCGCAGCCGTCGCGCTCATGTCGTAAAGCTGGAAGCCGTTCGGTTCGCCGCGATAGGTCAACGCCTTTGGCGGTTGCGGCTTGCCGGTCTCGCGCCAATCGTCCTCGATGACGTAGAATTCGAGTTCCGTCGCCACCACCGGTGTCAGGCCGCGCTCCTCGTAGCGCTTCAGCACATTGGCGAGGATGGCGCGCGGGCAGATGAAATGCGGCTCGCCTTCCAGCGTGTGCATGGTGGCGAGCACCTGCTTCGAGCCGGCCGGTCCCCATGGCAGGGTGGTCAGCGACGCCTTGTCCGGCACGCAGATGCCGTCGGGGTCGCCCAAGGTCAGCGACAGGCCGGTAATGTCATCATTGTCGTCGCCCCAGATGTCGAGCGACTGGGTCGAGGCCGGCAGCCGCACCGTATTTTTCCACACTTTCTCCTCCGCCGAGAGCGGGATCATCTTGCCGCGCAGGTCGCCATTCATGCCGACAAGCAGCACTTCGATGCGTGCGGAAGGATCGGCGGCATTGAGATCGGCGGCCTCGGTCTGTGCGGTCATGCGGGTGGACTTTCATGGGCTCGATGGGAACGGTTTTGGTCGGAGAAACGCGGCACGCGGTGCCTTGCCAAACCCGTTTTGGAAGGTCATGTTCGTAACCGATAAAGTTCCGCCTTTCAATGCGGAGGCAGGCGTCCAAACGGACCAAGATTGGCCGGGCGAGCGTTTCCAGTGCTTCCGGCAAGGATCAGAAACCATGAACAAGATTGCCTCTGCCGTTTCCAATCTCGGTGCCATTGATGCCGCCCACCACCTGCATCCCTTCTCCAATATGAAGAAGCTGAATGCCGAGGGCACCAAGATCATCAACCGTGCGGATGGGGTGCATATCTGGGATTCCAACGGCAAGAAGTATCTCGATGCCTTTGCCGGCCTGTGGTGCGTCAATGTTGGATATGGCCGCAAGTCGATCGCCGATGCGGCCTATGCGCAGATGCAGGAACTGCCCTACTACAACACCTTCTTCGGCACCACGACGCCGCCGACCACGCTGCTAGCCCAGAAGGTGACGGAAAAGGCCGGCAAGACGCTGAACCATGTGTTCTTTTCCAATTCCGGTTCGGAAGCCTCCGATACCTGGTTCCGCATGGTGCGTGTCTACTGGAAGGCGCTTGGCCATCCGACCAAGACGCAGGTGATTGCGCGCAAGAACGGCTATCACGGCTCGACCGTCGCCGGCGCCTCGCTCGGCGGCATGAAATGGATGCATGAACAGGGCAACCTGCCGATCGAGGGCATCCACCACATCAACCAGCCCTACTGGTATGCCGAAGGCGGCGACATGACGCCGGAAGACTTCGGCCTGAAGGTGGCGCGCGAGTTGGAAGAAAAGATCATCGAACTGGGCGAGCAGAATGTCGCAGCCTTCGTCGCCGAGCCGATCCAGGGTGCCGGCGGCGTCATCGTTCCGCCATCGACCTATTGGCCGGAGATCAAGCGCATCCGCGCCAAGTACCAGATCCTGCTGGTGGCCGATGAAGTGATCTGCGGCTTTGGCCGTCTCGGCACATGGTTCGGCCATCAATATTACGATTTCGAACCGGACTTGGCGCCGATCGCCAAGGGGCTCTCTTCAGGCTATCTGCCGATCGGGGGTGTGCTGGTGTCGGACCGCGTCGCCCAGGTGATGATGGACGAGGTCGGCGATTTCTATCATGGCTACACCTATTCCGGTCATCCGGTGGCCGCTGCCGCAGCGCTCGAGAATATCCGCATCATCGAGGAGGAGGGGCTGGTCGAGCGCGTGCGTGACGATATCGGACCCTACCTTGCCGAAGCGCTGGCCTCTCTGGCGGATCACGACATGGTCGGCGAAGCCGTCAGCGTCGGCCTGATGGGTGCCGTCCAGATCACCGCCGACAAGGCCACCCGCCGCCGGTTCGTGAAGCCGGACGACACGGGCACCGCCGTGCGCAACCAGTGCGTCAATGCCGGTGTCGTGCTCAGAGCCACCGGCGACCGCATGCTGTTTTCGCCACCCCTGATCATTTCGCGCAGCGAGATTGATCAGGCGGTCGGCACATTGCGCAATGGTCTCGACTGGCTGAAGGACAATCGCGGCGAGGGCTGAGGCGTTCGTTGGTGCGACGGGCGCCTTTCCAGCAAGGAGCGAGCCGGTAGTGGACGAGACCACGAGGAAAACGTCGGAGACCGTCAAGTCGTCCGCCGCAAAAGGCGCCGGAACGGCAACGGCAAAATCGCCGCATGCCGCAACCGACGTTCGGCTGCTGTCCGGAGGAAACCCGCAGATCGCCAAGGGTGATGGTGATGCGCCCGTGCAGGC
>NZ_AHZC01000287.1 GCF_000247475.1 Rhizobium sp. PDO1-076
TACATGCCGAATGACATCGTCCTTTGTGCCTGGATGGCCTACCCCAATTTTAATCACATTTATTTCGGCGCCGAGCGCATTTTGAATGGATTTTAGACCGTTATGTCCACCGCTGCCGGTGCGACGCTTTAATCGCACCGTCCCTACCGGAAGACTAAGGTCATCACTTACTATCAATACATCCGACGGTTGAAGGTTGTAGTAATCAACAAATTTTTTCGCTGCTACTCCGGATAAATTCATAAATGGCAAGGGCTTTACAAGTAAAACATTGGTATTGTTGATATTTACCTCTGAAAATAAAGCGTCAAATCTCTTTTTCCATGGTGTGGCGCGCCATTTTTCCCGAGCGAGGTCAATTATTTCCTGGCCAATATTATGCCTCGTGCCTGAATATTCACTCCCCGGATTTCCCAATCCTATTAATAGAATCATTGTAAACTCTCTAACCCGTCTTATTCATAACCGTCCTTCTGATGGGGTGACGGGTGTAGCTTAAGCGTTTGACATAGCGTAGGATTCGGTTATCTGATCCAGTCCTTCCGACCACATTTCGCGAGCCACACCCGCCATGATCGACGATACGTTGTTACCATTTGCTTTTCCAGCCGTTGGACGCATGAAGATCACAGCTGTTGAGTATCCATCCGAGCGGGCTTTCAATTGCATGGGGTAATCGCGGGAACAAGCAGCCTTGTATTGGGCCCGTACGGCTGAGCGGAACAGAATACCGTCATAAGGCGGGATTTTCTTCGAGGCATCGGTAAATGGTTGCGGGATGGACCTTGAAGGTTCTGGCGACGGCGCTGATGGATTTTCCGCTGCGGACGAGCTCACGGGCGAGTTCTTTTTGATCGGGCAGCAATTTGCTTGGCCGGCCGAACGTGACACCCCGTGCCATTGCGTCCTGTCTGCCGTCCCGGGTTCGGCTGAGGATAAGGGATCGCTCGAACTCGGCGATTCCACCAAAGATCGTCATGACCATTTTGCCGGACGGTGGTGTCGTATCTGCCCACGGTTCATCAAGTGATTGTAATCCCGCCTGTTTTGCGGTGATCTGCTCGACAATGCGCAGCAGTTCGCTGGTTGAGCGCGCCAGGCGATCAAGACGGGTGATCACCAGGACGTCGTCTTTGCGCCGTTGCTCGATCAACTTCTCAAGTGAGGGTCGGCTTTTCGCGGCGCCGGACACCTTCTCTTCGAATAGCAACTCACAGCCCGCGGCCGATAACCGGCGACATGG
>NZ_AHZC01000286.1 GCF_000247475.1 Rhizobium sp. PDO1-076
CGTCTGGGAGGTCACCGAACGCTCATAGGCCAGGTTGCCATCGAGATCGATGCTGTCGGTACGGCTCAACCTGTCGCCGGAGAATTCGGTGCGTTCCGAGGAAATGACCGAGCCATCGGCCGCTTTCTTCGAGATCGTGATCGTCAGGCTTCCATCTGCCGATGTCTGCTGCGTCTCGCTCTCAGGTGGTGAACCCGCCTCCCAACTGGTCGCGATCGATCTGGATCAATGTGCGGTCGGCATTGGTCTGTGTGACCGTTGAGCCAATGAGAACACCGGCGCCATTGCGAGACGTTTCTGTACGGCGTTTCGTGCCATCCGACTGAACCTCGGTCACGTCCGTCAGCACGCGATCGATGACTCCGTCTCCATCGTTGTCGAAGCGCGTCGTGACGGTCAATCCGTCAGCGCTGGTGGTCCGTACTGTCTCGGAAGCGAGCGAACCATCCTTGTTCAGTGCCTTCGTCGTCAGCACCGTGTTCTGGTCAGCGTCGACCGTTGTCGAAACGCTGACCGCATATCCATTGGCGTCGATCATCAAGGACGCTGTCGCCGCCTTGCCCGTAGTTCCATCGGTTCTGGTAAACGTCGCCTCACCGTCGATAGAGGAGCCGTCGGCAAATTCGAAACGTGTCTCATTGGCAACCAGGGTCAGCGACTGGATACCCAGTTCGCCCAGCGTCTTCATCTCGGTCGTACCGTCCGGCTTGGTCACCATGACCTTGAACTGCAACCAATTGGCATCGCCGGCGTCGAGAAGGCCATTGCCATTGGTGTCAAACACCTGGCGTAGCGCTTCCATGTCGCTGTCGGCCGAAGGATCCCAGTCCGTCAGCACGACTTCCTTACGGTTGGAAATCTTGCCGTCATTGTCGGCATCAAAAACCAGGACGCCATCGCCGGCGCCGGCCCAGGCCGCGCGATGCTGGTAGCCGTCCCCGTGGATGTCAAAAAAGTGGCTGCTATCGTCAAGCTTGGTGATCGTCAGTCCATTGCCATCCAGGTCGAGCAAGATGGGAAACCGCGTTTCCCTCTTCGAACTCGAGCTCGAGCTCGATTTGGAGGCGCTTGACTTGCTCGCGGCGGCACTGGCACGCGACGATCCGCCAGAATAGCCCGACTTGCTGGAACCTGCCGAATTGCGTTCGTCTCGTTCATCCGGCGACAGGCCGCCCGAGAGTTTTCCGGAGCTGGAACTCAGGCTGCCGCTTGTCTTGGAACTGCTGCTGCCCGACTTTGTCGACGAATTCGAAGATTTGGTTTC
>NZ_AHZC01000285.1 GCF_000247475.1 Rhizobium sp. PDO1-076
CGCACTGATGACGCGCGAGGTCGCGTGTGAGCGCACGAGATCGTCGATGTTGCGAAATTCACTGATCGCGTTTTCGTGCTGGAAACGCCGAAAGTTTCGCAAGACTGGGTCAGCATCGAGAACCTTCGGAAGCCACCACCTGGCATAACCCAGGCGAAACGCAGCCCGTGTTTCATCAGGTCGGATCGCGCCTGTTTCGATATGTTCGACCAACGACGACAGGTTCGCCAGCATTGCCTGATTTCTGATCCGGCACCAGGCTGACCAATCACGAAGCAGATGCCTCGCACCGACAAGAGCTTCGAGCTTGTCCCTCAGCGTTGCAAGGTCGGCAACATCCTTCTCAAAAAGACTGTCGCGCCCGGCGATCATGCTGAAGCGCCTTTGCGCGTCCTTCAAGCCATCGACCGCCGCCAGCAACCTGTCGCCTGCATGCCGGACCACATCGTCTTCGATCACCGCGCGAAGACACGGCGCAAGAACGCGGAGCGTCGTTCGGGTCTCATCCTGATCGCGGCCCGGAAGTGGGATTGTGGCACGGAGCTCACGAGCGATTTCCAGCACTGCCGCAACGGCTCCGACATCTGTCGCCAGACCACCGACCGGCAGAGGCTTGCCGTTCAAGAGATTCTGGTCGATCGCTGAAAGGCAATCCTTCATGCGCCGCAAAAGAGGGAGATCCCGCTCTGGATCCGCGGAGCCTTGCTCGGCGTAGCTCTGGAGCAGCTTCTGAACTTTGCGCTTGCCAAGCATCGCATTCGGCCAGAATGAAGCGCTTGCCTGCGCCACTGGTGATCCAGGACGTCAGCCTCGAGGTCGCGGACGGCGGCGGCACTGTAGGAAGCAGCAGCCGCCCGGTCTGCTGCGCGATAGGCTTTGATGGAGCTGTCGAGACTTTCCAGCGCTTCAGCACATCGGGCAAAATCCCGATCAAAGACGATCGTGATGTCATGGCCCCGCGATTTCTGTAACACCCTTGCAAGGCCCAACAGTGCCTGCAGTTCGTTTCGCGACAACCGTTCCTCCGGTTTGAGGCCAAGGCGGGTGACAAATCCGTTCGCCGAGTTGACCAACAGGTCTATCGCATTCAACAGCGACTGTGCGGCCGCCATCACGCCATCCTGCCAACCGGAGCTCCATTCGTTGACATTGATGAGATCGAGTGCCGGCTGACGTTCGACCGAACCGAAGACGAGACCGAGTTCGCTGGCAAGATCTTCGAGCTCGCGTAACGTCTGTGAGTCATGTGCGTCACGTTCCAACCACGACAAGCCTGGTGCCGGCGCCTCCGCA
>NZ_AHZC01000284.1 GCF_000247475.1 Rhizobium sp. PDO1-076
TCCAATGAAAGAACACAAGGGACAAAACACCTCGCTTTGGCGGCTATTTCTTGGGTTGGGTGATGTTTTGACCGGCGTTTTGACCGATCGGCTAAATCTCTTCCTTCCGCTGGACTGGTTGTTCCCGTCCTTCGGTCTTGAACCATTCTCCAATGCGTGACCCTGATGCCGCTTCTGGCTTCGGTCACAGAGTGGCGTTCGGCTCCCGGTTTCCCATTCTCCTGTAAGAGCGCAGTCCGGCGTTGCCGGGATCGCTAAGATATCATCAGGACAACCGAGATATCGTTGACACGCCTTCCTGCCCATTTACGTCGCGCTGCTCGTAAGCGCGCTGGTCACGCAGGATCTGGAAGGTGATCGTCAAAAGCTTGCGCGCGATCGCAACACGCGCCTTGTTGGTTCCTCTAGTCTTCAGATGCTCATACTGGACGCGCAGCCGCGGATCGGTGGCGATGGCAGGTGCGACCGCTTCCACGAACGCCCAGCGTAGCCACTTGTTGCCCTGCTTGATGATCTTGCCGTGGAAGGTCTTGCCGCCGGAGGAATAGGTCGACGGTACAAGCCCGGCGTAGGCGGCAAGCTTCTTGGCATTCCGGAAGCGGCTGATGTCGTCAATCTCCGCATCGATCAGCCGGGCGAAGAACTCACCGATGCCGGGGATTGTCTTCAACAGCTTCACATTGGCATTGGCCTTGGTCATCGCCCGGATCGTCGTCTCCGACTGCTTGATCCGTTCATTGATGTCACCGATGAAGTCGAGACCACGATCGATCTGGATGCGGTCGATCTCCGAGACCTTCACTTGCGCCAGCTGGACGCGGCCGGTCTTGCCGAACAGGTCACCGAGCTTCCTCAGCAGTGCTGTCTGCTCCGGATAGCGATCAAAGACGGTAACGACCCGGTTCTTCGTCATCGTGCGCAGCCGCACGTAGAACATCCGCTCGCGCAGCGCGACGCGAAGGTCGCGCGATCTCTCGCTTGGTGCCCAGGCTTCCGGAACCAGATCGGCTCGCAGTAGATGCGCCAAGACCGTGGCGTCGATCTTGTCTGTCTTGATCTTGGCATCGGCAATTGCCTTCACCTTCAACGGGTGGGCGAGAACGACATCATCGCAAATGTCGTCGAGCCAGTCGTACATCACCATCCAGTTGCGCGTCGCCTCGACAACCGCGTGGCTGTTCTCGCGGTAGCATTCGAGAAAGCCGCCGAGCGACTGGCGATCGTTCTTCACCCGGCCGGATCTGAGCGTTTTACCCGCCGAATCCTGCACCACCAGATGGCTGTAGGATTTGTGGTAGTCCACGCC
>NZ_AHZC01000283.1 GCF_000247475.1 Rhizobium sp. PDO1-076
GTGTCTGCTCGCTCACCGAGACACGAAACTCTTCCCAGAGCCACTGGACCAGATCACATAGACGCCACCGCACGACTCCGTCGAGAAAGGGCGTCGGCCCCTGTTCCATGGCCTTTGCCAGTGCGGCCCGCTGCGCATCGTTCAACCGCGATTTGGGCCCGGGAGCCTTGCCATCAACCAGTCCGTCTGGGCCATTCGCATTGAACCGCAAGACCCAGTCCCGCACGATCTGAAGGGTGACGTTGCCTAGCCGTGCCGCATCCGAGCGCGAGCCTCCGTCATAGATCAAGGCGAGCGCCAAAAGGCGACGCGCCTGAGCCGCATGCTTGCTCTGGCGGGCCAGACGCCGAAGACCTTCTGCGTCAAAATCCGCCCGCAATGAAATCGCTGCTGCCATGGGAAACCTCCGGTTTGCACCAGAGATTCTGATTCATCGCATTTTGGGAAGCCCAAGAGTCGAATTCAGCGAGGGGGCGTATAAATCACCTTACGAAACAATATGGACAAGCAGACAAGTGCGCACAAGATAGATATCGAACCAACGAATGAGGATATATACAATAGATTTGTCAGCATGCTTTCGCCCAACAGCCAATTGAGAAAAACACATCTGGCCGTATTGCACTCCGGCAAAGGAGGAGACCCAACATATGCAGTGAGAAACGCAGCAGATAGAAAACCCACAGATCCGACAATCGGTCGCAGCCCGGTCGAATCCTCGACCGCAGCCTTCCGGGTTACACCCACTTTGCCTCGATAACGCAGAAGAAAGAAAACACCGCACACGATTGCAGAGTTCGAAAACTGCATCAATAGATGGAGCTGGAAGTTAATCTCAGCGCCAACCAAGGTAGCCCCGAAAACGGTTACTGAAATCGAGACAACCAGCGCGCAGACAAGCGTGACAGACGATAACTCGCCACGCCTATAGTCAAGTAGAACAACAAATATAGATAGTGCGAGCAACACATACGAGGCAATGCCGACCGGAAGATAATTCACGAAACCCACCCAATAAACGAATTGTATCTAAGTATACTAACCTTTACCATATAGCGATGGAACTTTCTTCGCCCGCAAAAAATGAACGCCGGGATATAATATTCACCGTGACGAACAGCTGTCGATGGCTGTTGAGAACCGCGCATATGTGGCGCCGAGATGGAATTACGGCGAATTTCGGCTCTGCGGGCGTGCGGTTGATTTTACTGGAAGTGGTTTGATGGGAGGTGAGCGCGGGATGTGTCGACAGGAGCCCGGAGGGCGACTGATGAGACCTGTGCGCGGTAAGGACTTTGGATTGATTTTGTTTGATCGT
>NZ_AHZC01000282.1 GCF_000247475.1 Rhizobium sp. PDO1-076
TGAACCGCCCCGGCTTTACCGGAGACCGTTTAGTTTAAGTTATGCGGCCATGGCTGGTGCGTCCAGCATGGCGTAGTATCGGTCTTCTGCCTCGGCGGGCGGAATGTTTCCGATGGGCTCCAGAAGGCGGCGGTTGTTGAACCAGTCGACCCATTCGAGCGTGGCGAACTCCACGGCTTCGAAGTTGCGCCATGGTCCTCGCCGATGGATAACCTCGGCCTTGTAAAGACCGTTGATCGTTTCGGCGAGAGCATTGTCGTAACTGTCGCCAACGCTTCCGACAGACGGCTCGATGCCCGCCTCCGCCAGCCGTTCGGAATAGCGAATGGACACATATTGCGAGCCGCGGTCGGAATGATGAACCAGCCCGCCGCGTTTGACAGGCCGCCGATCATGAAGCGCCTGGTCGAGGGCATCGAGCACAAAGCTTGCGTGAGCGGTCCTGCTCGCCCGCCAACCGACGATACGGCGGGCGAAGGCATCAATGACGAAGGCCACGTAAACGAAGCCCTGCCAGGTCGCGACATAGGTGAAATCGGATAACCACAGCATGTTCGGCGCTGGAGCGAAAAACTGTCGGTTCACCCGGTCGAACGGGCATGGAGCGGACTTGTCCGACACGGTGGTTTTGACTGGCTTGCCGCGAATGACGCCTTGAAGCTCCATCATTCTCATAAGCCGAGCGACGGTGCAGCGGGCGATGTCGTAACCTTCTCGCTGCAACTGCCGCCAGACTTTGCGCACGCCATAGACCTGGAAGTTCTCGTTGAACACCCGGCGTATCTCGACTTTCATGGCAATATCATTCCGTTCGCGGGCCGATAGGCGGTCCACGTCCGTGCGCTTGGCGATAACCTCATAATAGGTGGACGGGGCAATCGGCAGCAGTCTGCAGATCGGCTCGACCCCGAGCACCGAGCGGTGTTCGTCGATGAAGGAAATCATCGCTTCAGTGGGCGGTCGAGCTCCGCCTGGGCAAAATACGCCGAGGCTTTGCGTAAAATCTCATTCGCCTGACGAAGCTCGCGGTTCTCCCGCTCCAGTGCCTTCATCTTCTCCGCCACGTCACTCGGCAAACCTGCACGCTTGCCGCTGTCGACCTCGGCCTTCTTCACCCATTCATGGAGGGTATGCGCCGAGCAGCCGATCTTGGCCGCTATCGATGATACCGCCGCCCAGCGCGATGAGTGTTCAGCTTCATGTTCCGTCACCATCCGAACGGCGCGGGCGCGGACTTCAGGAGAGAATTTGTTCGTCGTTTTGCTTGTCATAGACCCTACTTCTCACGAGTTGGGGTCTCCGGCCAAGCCGGGGCGGTTCA
>NZ_AHZC01000281.1 GCF_000247475.1 Rhizobium sp. PDO1-076
AGACCCCAAAGCCCCCCGCGCAGGGAGGCTTGGCTCTGCAGGGGGGGATGGGTCGTCCCAGCCGTTCGCATGGAATTTCTGTTGTTGCGTTGCGCGTATCGCCCCTTCGTGGTTTCCTGATCATTGCCATGCGGTTATCCTCACGCCACTTGTCACCTTTCTGCCGAAAATCAGCTTCCTTTTTTTTGCAGGCATCGGGTTCGAGCGGGTAGTCAGCATCGAGCACGAACGTTCCGGCATTCGGCTTCCTCGTGGGTTTTTTACCTGGGGGTGTTTTCAGCGGCTCCGGAGTGTCGCCAAAGCACCTGAGCAGAGCGGAGTCGGGGCCGTCTTTTTTTACCGGAGGAAGCCAGAAGGATTCTCGCATATGGCCAGCGTTTGATTTTTTGTCGTTTAATCTGGCAATTGCCTCTTCGTAAGCTATGAACGCTTGGGGGGGGGTCCCCAGCCACGAGTGTAGTCCCACGGCTATTAAAAATGCTGTCCTTCTGGCCTACGGTAGACTTTGGCTGATTTGCATGGCCAGTCGACGCGGATGGCACGGAACCTGCTTTTGTCGGGAGGATTTTTGGCGCCATCAGTGATTTCCTACGTGGTTGGCTTGCCTGCGGCAAAGGACTGTGCAAGGATGCAAATCTTAACAATTGTTGAAGATCGAGTGGTCAACGGCTTTCGGCTGGAGACTACCGAGAGTGAATGCTGCCTGCTGTAGTGTTTATTACACTCAAAAAAATTAGGCATTGCCGAACAATGCTCAGGCGGTTCGTTTGCGCGGCCTGACGGTTTTGGCCCGGTATCGGTTTTTGCGTGTGCATCGTGGATGGCGCCCGGGATTTTGAATCCGGCACGGTATCACGGTATATAGTTCGGCCGTGTATCGGCCGGGGTCGTGGAAGAAGGCTCGTCTGGCGACTGTGCCGGCCGGTCAGGTGGCTCTCGGCCGCAGCTTTAGCCTGCCTTGGTTTCACCGGGCCCGACGTGTGGGGGGCCGGACGTGTGGGCAGGGCGGCGACAAAATCTACCAATGAACGCCGGCATATTGGCTGGCGGGGCGGAGTAAATTCCGGCCAGTGATTAGGTTGTCCTCATTTTGCGGGTGGCCGGCGCTGTTTGTCGTGGAGAGTTATGCTGCCGTTCGCCGGTGTGTTTTCGTCGAGGGTCACAGCTGCCGCGAGGCCTCTCGGGTCTTCGGTTTGAGCCGTGATACAGTTTCGAAGATCTGCCGTCTCTCGCTTCCGTCGGGCTACGCGCGCACGAAGCCGGCGAGCAAGCCGAAGCCTGGAGCGTTCGTCCCGTCTTATGAGACCTCTGTGCGCGGCCTTATA
>NZ_AHZC01000280.1 GCF_000247475.1 Rhizobium sp. PDO1-076
GAACGATTGCCGGTTTCGAGGCAATGCTGTGGTTGAGGAAAGGCTTCGAGCGCCATCACTTCCTGCACGAGGACCGCAAGGCTGTTGATGCCGGCCCGAAAGTCGATCGGTTCGCGGTGCAGGTAGACCTTGAGATCAGCGTCCAGTCTGTACATGACCAAGTGCTCCAATGATCGCCGTCAAAGCATCCACATCACTGCATTCCAGCGTCAACTTCACGCCGTTCGGCAAGCATGCGCTCACCTTGGCTGGGATTGGTGACGACTTCGACAGCCGCTCTTCACCCCACGTGGCAGGCCTCTCACCCGAATTGCTCTGCATCGACAGGCTGCGCTTATGCTTCATGCAGCTAAGCGGCGTCTACGGCAGAAGACGTGCGGCTCGTCCTGTTCGCCTGGTCGCATTGTTGCAATAACTGGAGGCCTGTTGGACGGATCTGTGCCGGGACTGCTCCATGGCTTCTGGCAGGGGGACGCCACGATTAGCAGCCTCTGTAAGATACCCTGACCGCAGCCCATGAGCCGAAAACTCTCCGGGCTCCAGGCCAGCCAGCGCCGCCCGCTGCTTGACGATCTGATTGACCGCACTCGGCTCCAGCGCCCGCTTCGAAACATTGCCCCAGCGATCGATCTTCCGAAAAATGCTCCCGCTCTCAACTCTGGCAGAGGTCATCCAGGCATTCAGCGCATCCACCGGCCGACCGGTCAGATAAACGACCTCATCGTGCTCGGTCCCTGACGTTTTGGTGCGGCCCAGATGAATGGCGAGAGAGGGGAGGGAAGGGCCGCCCTCGACAGTGATTGGCGGCTCGACCGTGAGCTGCTCCCTACGCAAACCGGCAATCTCACTGCGACGCCGTCCGCCGGACGCGAATGCTACCATCAAGATTGCACGGTCGCGGATGTCACGAAGGCCGTCGGTGCTGCAGGTCGCGAGCAGCTTTGCCAGGACGTCGCCGGTCACCGCCTTGGCGCTCTTGCGTTTCCTTGGACGCGGCGTCGCACGGACGGCAAGCCGTATAGCCGATTTGAGGGCAGGGGAGGAGAAGACACCGGCCAGCCCGCGCCATTTCGTCAGCGTCGACCAACTCGCAAGCCGCCGGCGCACCGTATCGGGCGCGTGCGGCCCGGAGGATCGAAGGAACCGCTGGTCCCGCAGGCTCTGCTCGACATCAGCTGGCATTCCGTGATGAGGATCGATGTCGCGCTGGTCTGGCTGCCACAGATGATGGGCGACGAATTTCAGCAGCAAGGCTTCGGGTGTCGGCCAGGGGAGGGAGGCCCCGGTTGCGGCGAGCGACCAGGCCTGCAGATAGGCAAGGTCGGACGTGAGTGCGCGCAAGGT
>NZ_AHZC01000279.1 GCF_000247475.1 Rhizobium sp. PDO1-076
GGAGCTATTTAGTAATGCGACAGTTGGGCCAGTTAGAGATGCGACAGTCTCGCCTCTTGATGCACTGGTCAATGCCAACGTCGGGAGCAAGGATGCCGACTTCGAGCTTGGTCGAGACCATGAGCGGTCGGAGTCGTCATGTCCTTGTTGATCACCATGTCGCAGAAAGAATTGCATCGCTTCGAAGTCATTCAAAAGATCCGTGATGAGCGGCTCAGCGTTGTTCAGGCAGCCGAGTTGCTCGACCTGAGTCGAAGTCAGGTGCATCGGCTGCTGCAGGCCTACGACCTCCATGGTCCAGCCGGTATTGTGTCGAAGAAGCGATCTCGACCGAGTAACCGGCGCCATAGCGAAGATTTCCGCAATGCGGCACTGGACCTGATCCGTGAACGCTATCTGGATTTCGGTCCGACGCTGGCGCGCGAGAAGCTGATCGAGCTTCATCGGATCTCGGTATCCAAGGAGACACTGCGGCAATGGATGACCGAGGCCGGCATCTGGGTTTCTCGCCGGGAACGCAAGAAGCGTGTATTTCAGCCTCGCGGCCGGCGGGATTGCTTTGGTGAGTTGGTGCAGATCGACGGATCGCATCACTGGTGGTTTGAGAGCCGCGGCCCCAAATGCGCCCTCCTCGTCTATATCGATGACGCTACAGGAAAGCTTCTACATCTGCGATTTGCTGGGTCGGAGAACACGTTTGACTATCTCCATGCAACGAAGGCCTATCTGCAGCAATGGGGTAAGCCGCTTGCTTTCTACAGCGACAAGCATGGGGTTTTCCGGTCGACGAATGCTTCAAAGACGGACAGGACGAGCGGTCTGACACAATTCGGTCGTGCGCTTTATGAACTGAACATCGACATCATCTGCGCCAACACGCCTCAGGCTAAAGGCCGGGTCGAGCGGGCTAATCAGACGCTGCAGGATCGCCTGGTGAAAGAGATGCGGCTGCGGGGCATCAGCACAATCGATGCGGCCAATGCCTATGCACCTGAGTTCATTGAAGACTTCAACAAGCGTTTTGGCAAGTTGCCGCGCAATCCGAAGGACATGCATCGACCACTCGCTGACCATGAGAACCTCGACGGCGCCATGTGCCGCAAGGAAGTCCGAACACTGTCGCAGTCTCTGACGCTACGTTACGACAAGGTGCTGTTCATTCTCGATCCGACCGAGATCTCGCGGCCACTGGTCGGGCAGAAGGTCGTCGTCTGTGATTACCCGGATGGCAGGCTGGAGATCATGCATCAGAGCTTTTCCCTGCCCTACAGAACTTTCGACAAATTACGGTCTGTGCATCGAGCGGAGGTTGTCGACAACAAGCGGCTGGATGACATGCTGTCGATCGTTGCTGAGATGCAGGCCGGGCGCGAACTTGAG
>NZ_AHZC01000278.1 GCF_000247475.1 Rhizobium sp. PDO1-076
ATGCCGATACTCTAACATATTCCACAAGGTGGCATGTTCGTGGCGCTCACGATCGTTCGATGCATCGCTACGTGGGATGGCCTACCCGCTTACTGACGAACTGGTCGATGGGCGGGACATTCTGCTCCAGCAGCTCGCTCGCCATCCGCCGTCCTTGATCACCGTCACTTCGAAGCCACCGACCTTGAAGCGATGGGTTTCCGGCGGCAAGGCATGATCGGCCCGCACTGGTTGGCATTGAATGCACAAAGCAACAGCGGACCTGCACGCACAGCAATAGACAGTCAGACTGCGCTCTGACATGGATGAGGCCATTACCATATTCATGGTCAGCGCACCCGTGCCACAAGCCGCCACGAGATTTTGGAACGAAAGGCATTCACGATGGGTAAACCCGGATCAGTCAGTTCAAACCGCGCCTCGGGGTCGCAGCCCACCGGCGTGCCGGATGCGGTGGACCACCAGCAGGGCAATTTCAACGGCAGACGATTGAACAGGCAACAGAGCACCTCCAGCTTTGGTGCAGTGTCGGGTGATTGGGACCTGCCAGTGGCAGAAGTAGTTCCAGATTGGAAAAACCTACCAGAAACCAATTTCCCTCATCCCCATAAGGCCTGGGAAACACTAGATCCAAATGAAGTGCCCAGCTTCTATGACTACGAGACTGGCGATAGGAGTGTGGATAAGGAGAGAATCCGCTCTGGTAGAGTGGCGTGGTTGGTGTCAAAAGGTGTACCCAAGGACGAAGCAGAACCGTGTGGCGAGGCAGGTAACATTTTCAAAGAAAAAGTAATTAGCGAACAAGTATATTATAAGATGCGATGGGATGACGATCAGAGATTTATTAGGCATAAATGGATGCTGAATTCTCACTTAAAATTCACCGGCAATACTACAGAGATCAGCGTTACTCTTGACCTTGTTCCTGCAAACTTGAAATTGAAGAGAGATGATTTGACTCATTTTAAGGAATTCATGGACGCCGAGGGTATTGGTAATCTCTCCAGCTTTCGCTATCTGATTGCCGCGCCTAATAACCTATGGGAATCCATCATTAGTTTTGAGGAATACCTTATTCTGGAAACAATCTACAGTACTCGTATTGAAAATAATATGGACAATGAGACGACAATGAAGTTTCTGCGTAAAAAGGGTTTAGGCTACGACCTTAGTGATAAGCTTGCGCGGCATACAGAACACTTGGAGCATAATATACAATGCATCACGCGTAAATTCAAAGGCGTGGTGCTTGAAAAATGTCGAATGGATTTCTCAAATTACGCACCCGTCCGAGCTCGTCGTGTCAATGGCAATTGAGCGACGCGAGCATCTTGCCGCGGAGGGAATTGATCTCTTAGGCGCAGTGTCAGTTCAGAAAGAAGTTGAATGGG
>NZ_AHZC01000277.1 GCF_000247475.1 Rhizobium sp. PDO1-076
CAGCGTGACATTGAACGGAAGGGGCGGCCAGAGCCGCGGCCAGAGCCAGACCGACATGGCCGGCGCCATAGAGATGGATCTCGGGCCGGAGCTCTCGTGCCGCTTCCTCGCGCGCGAGCAGGTCGGCACGCGCCTGTGCGTCGAGGCTGGTCAGGGCAAGGACGACACGGCCGCCGCAGCACTGGCCGATCTCCGGGCCGAGCGGTATGTCGAGCGTTGCCGATGCTTCACCGGCCGCCAGCATGGCGCGCGCCTTGTCGATGGCGAGAAATTCCAGATGCCCGCCGCCGATCGTGGCGTATACGGCAGCCGGGGCGACCAGCATATAGGCGCCAGCCTCGCGCGGGGTCGAGCCCTTGGCATCGGTGACCTTGACGAACACGAGGGCGGGATGGGTGGAGAGGAAGTGATCCACGGACATGCACCTCAACCGCCTGCCGGCACCTTCTCCCCGCTTACGGGGAGAAGGGCGAGTGCCGTAACGGTTCCATTCCCTTGCCCCGCTTGCGGGGAGAGGGGCAGGATGAGTGGCAAAAGCAGCGCCCTCATCTCCCCCTCAACCGTTCCACCGCCATCAGCACCCGTTCCGGCGTGGCTGGGGCATCCAGCCTTGGGCAGAGCTTGTAATCGGCGACGGAGGCGACCGCCATGGACAGGGCCTCCAGCACCGAGATCGCCAGCATGAAGGGTGGTTCGCCGACCGCCTTGGAGCGGCCGATGGTCGGCTCCGCATTGACCGACCAGTCGGCCAGCCGCGTATTGAAGATCTTCGGGCGGTCGGAGGCCAGCGGGATCTTGTAGGTCGAAGGGGCATGGGTGCGCAGCCGCCCCTTGCCGTCCCACCAGAGTTCCTCGGTCGTCAACCAGCCCATGCCCTGGACGAAGCCGCCCTCGATCTGACCGATGTCGATCGCCGGGTTGAGCGAGCGGCCGACATCGTGGAGGATGTCGGTGCGGTCCATCAGATACTCGCCCGTCAGCGTATCGATCGAGACCTCGGAGCAGGACGCGCCATAGGCATAGTAATAGAAGGGCGTGCCGCGCCCGGCGGCGCGGTCCCAGTGGATCTTCGGGGTCTTGTAGAAGCCGGCCGCCGATAGCTGGACGCGGGCGAAATAGGCTTGTCTGATGAAATCGCCGAAGGCAAATTCCTGAACGCCGACGCGTACGCGGTTCGGCAAGAACTCTACGTCAGACGCGGCGACCTGATATTTCTCCGCAGCGAAGGCGATCAGCCTTTCCTTAATCTGGCGGGCTGCATCATAGGCGGCCATGCCGTTGAGGTCAGAGCCGGAGGAGGCGGCAGTGGCTGACGTGTTCGGCACCTTGCCGGTCGTTGTCGCGGTGATCTTGACCGTGTCGACATCGACCTGGAACGCGTCGGCGACGACCTGGGCGACCTTGGTATAGAGGCCCTGGCCCATTTCGGTGCCGCCGTGGTTCAGGTGGATCGAGCCATCCTGGTAGACATGGACGAGGGCGCCGGCCTGGTTGAAGGCGGTCATGGTGAAGGAGATGCCGAACTTGACCGGGGTCAGCGCGATGCCCTTTCGGATGGCCGGGCTGGTGCGGTTGAAGGCGATGATCTCGCGGCGGCGCGCCTGATAGTCGACCGAGGTTTCCAGTTCCTCGACGATGCGCGCGACGATGTTGTCCTCGACCACCTGATGATAGGGCGTGACATCACGGCCAGAGCCATTCTCGCCGTAGAAATTGGCTTTGCGCACATCGAGCGGGTCCTTGCCCAGCGCATAGGCGATTTCCTCGATCACTCGTTCCGCACCGAGCATGCCCTGCGGGCCGCCGAAGCCGCGATAGGCGGTGTTGGAGACGGTGTGGGTTTTCAGCGGCTGCGAGGTCAGCTTCACATGCGGATAGAAATAGCTGGAATCGGCGTGAAACAGGGCGCGATCGGTGACCGGACCGGAAAGGTCGGAGGAATAGCCGCAGCGCGCGGCGAAATTCGCCTCGATGGCGTGGATCTTCCCTTCATCGTTAAAGGCGACGTCGAAATCCATCTTGAAGTCGTGGCGCTTGCCGGTGACGCCCATGTCCTCGTCCCGGTCAGGACGGAATTTGACCGCGCGCTTGAGCTTCTTGGCCGCGAGTGCCGCGAGCGCTGCGAACTGGTTGCCCTGGGTTTCCTTGCCGCCGAAGCCGCCGCCCATGCGCCGTGTATTCACGGTGATGGCGTTGGAGGGGATATCCAGAACATGGCCGACTATATGCTGGATTTCGGACGGATGCTGGGTCGAGGACCAGATGGCGACTTCGTCGTCCTCGCCGGGAATGGCAAGGGCGATATGGCTTTCGAGATAGAAATGCTCCTGGCCGCCGATGCGCATGGAGCTTTTCAGCCGGTGCTCGGCCTTGTCCAGTTCCGTTTCCGGCGTGCCGCGCTTCAGTGTCATGCCGGGGGTGACGAGGGCGGCGCCGTTTTCCAGCGCGCCGTCGATATCGGTCCAGAAGGGCAGGTCGCGATATTCGACCTTGGCCAGACGCGCTGCCTTGCGGGCGGCGTCCCGGGTTTCGGCAATGACGGCGAAGATCGTCTGGCCGTGGAACTCAATCCGGTCGGTTGCGATCAGAGGCTCGTCATGGCGACCGCCGGACGAGACATCGTTGACGCCGGTGATGTCGTCCGCGGTGAGCACGCAGATGACGCCGGGATGGGCTTTGACGGCCGACAGGTCGATCGACAGGATGTCTGCATGGGCGCGGTCCGCCATGCCGAGCGCGCCATGCAGCAGACCTGCGGGTTCGGGAATATCGTCGATATATTCGGCACTTCCGGCGACATGCTTGTGCGCAGAATCATGCCGGAGCGACTGGTGCATCGGCCCCTTGATGTATTTATTGGTTTCGTAGGTCGCCTTATCCATGAAGGCCTCCGTCTTGTGCTGCGGTGCGGGCGTTACCCCCTCTGTCCTGCCGGACATCTCCCCCACAAGGGGGGAGATCGGGATGGGGATGCGACGCGGCCTCACCCTCCCCTCAAGGGGAGGGTCGGAGCTCCGCTCCGGGATGGGGTGCCGTGTGAGAGACGAGACCCGAGCTGATGCGCCGAACTCGCGGCCAAGGTCACCCCCACCCGCCGCTTCGCGGCGACCTCCCCCCTCAAGGGGGAGGTGGGGAGCGCGGGGCCAGCGGCCGATCTCCCCCCTTGTGGGGGAGATGTCGGCGGAGCCGACAGAGGGGGGTATGCCCAGTTCATTGCGCTCCCCATCACGCCTCCTCCGCCGTAAATCGCTGCAGTTCCTGCGGCGTGCCCGACACTTCGAGGTAAAACCGCGTCAACAGGTTCTTTGCCGTCAGCTGGCGATATTCCGCCGTGGCGCGCCAGTCGGTGAGCGGCTGGTAGTCGTGGTCGAAGGCGTCGCGGGCTGCGTCTACCGAGCTTTGCGTGAAGGGCCTGCCATAGAGCGCGGCTTCGACCGAACGGGCCCGTTTCGGAGTGCCGGCCATGCCGCCGAAGGCGATGCGGATATGGGTGACGACGCCACTCGCATCGGTTTCGAGGTGGAAGGCGCCGCACAGCGCCGAGATGTCCTCGTCACGGCGTTTGGAGATCTTGTAGATGGCAAGGACGCTCTCGGTCTTCGGCCGAGGCACGAAGAGGCGTTCGACGAACTCGCCCGGCTGGCGGTCCTGCTTGCCGTAGTCGATGAAGAAATCTTCGAGCGGCAGGGTGCGGATGCCCGTTGCCGAGCGCAGGGTGACGGTCGCACCAAGGGCGATCAGCACGGGCGGCGTGTCGCCGATCGGCGAGCCGTTGGCGACATTGCCGCCGATCGTGCCCATGTTGCGCACCTGCTGGCCGCCGATGCGGGTAATCAGCCTGGCGAATGCCGGGATCTCCTGCCGCAGCGCCTCGAAAGCGGCGCTGTAGCTGACGCCGGCGCCGAGCGTGATGCCTTCCGGCGTGACGATGATGTCCTGCAATTCGTCCAGGTGGTTAATAAACACGACCGGATCAAGCACGCGCATCTGCTTGGTGACCCAGAGACCGACATCGGTGGCACCGGCAACGATCGTGGCCTTCGGACTAGCGGCCATGGTGGTGGCGAGCGCTTCGACGCTGCCGGGAACGATCAGGCTGCGGCCATCACCTTCGAGCAGGATCGTCTCGCGGGTCGTCAGCTCTTCGAGGCGGGCGATGATATTGGCGCGCTCGCGTTCGAGCGGATCGAAAAGGGCCGACGGGCGCATGCGGGCCACGAGTTCGGCCGCCTTGACGATCGGTTCATAGCCGGTGCAGCGACAGAGATTGCCTTGCAGGGCGCGCTCGATCTCAGCCCGGCCAGGGTTTTCACTCGCCAGCCATAAGCCGTAGAGCGACATGACGAAGCCGGGAGTGCAGAAGCCGCATTGCGAGCCGTGACAGTCGACCATGGCCTGCTGCACGGGATGCAGCGTCCCGTCCTTGGCCGCCAGGTGCTCGACCGTCACCACATGGGTGGCGTTGAGCGAGCCGACGAAGCGGATGCAGGCATTGACCGTTTCATAAGCGAGCCGGCCCGAGACGAGGCGGCCGACCAGCACCGTGCAGGCTCCGCAGTCGCCCTCGGCACAGCCTTCCTTGGATCCGGTCAGCCGACGCCTCAGGCGCAGGAAATCCAGCAGCGTCTCGGTCGGGTCGAGGCTGGAAAGGGCGATGTCCTCGCCGTTCAGGATGAAACGAATGCTGTCTGCCATGTATAGATCGTGTCCCCCTTGATGTCCGGCCGCCGGACCGCGGCTGCGTCGCCCATTGTTTCGATGGTGGGCGGCGCAGCGCAATCTTTCAAGTCTATTGTGCTGTCCAGCCACCATCAATCGAGATCGAGGTGCCGGTCACCTGGGCGGCCGCGTCGCTGGCGAGATAGAGCGCGAGGGCTGCGACCTGGTCCACTTCGACAAATTCCTTGGTCGCCTGGAGGTGCAGCATGACGTCGTTCTTTACCTGGTCTTCCGATATGCCGCGCGCCTTGGCGGTGTCGGGGATCTGCTTTTCGACCAGCGGCGTCAGCACATAGCCGGGGCAGATCGCGTTGACGGTGATGCCGTCGCGGGCGGTTTCCAGCGCCACCGTCTTGGTCAGGCCGAGAATACCGTGCTTGGCAGTCACATAGGCCGACTTGAAGGGCGAGGCGACGAGGCCGTGGGCGGAGGCGATGTTGATGATACGGCCCTTCTTCCTCGCCTTCATGCCGGGGATGGCGGCGCGAATCGTGTGAAAGGCGCTCGACATGTTGATGGCGATGATCAGGTCCCATTTCTCGATCGGGAATTCCTCGACCGGGGCGACATGCTGAATGCCGGCATTGTTGACGAGTACGTCCACCGAGCCGAATTCGCGCTCGGCCGTGGCGATCAGGTCAGCAATTTCAGCGGCTTTCGACATGTCTGCGCCGTGATAGAGCGCCTTGCCGCCGGCAATTTCCAGCGATTGTCGGATCTTCTCGATTTCGGCTGCATCACCAAAGCCATTGATCACCACATTGGCTCCATCGGCCGCGAAGGCACGGGCGATGCCCAGGCCGATGCCGCTGGTGGAGCCGGTTACGACGACTGTTCTTTTCATCAGATTGATTCCTTTTCGACGGATGCCGATGGATGACGGGCGTTATGTTGCGCCCGCGAAGACAAAGGTTAGTCCCAAAGGAAGTTCCCACGCAACGACGTTTTGCCGCAGCCCGGCAAGGGCCGGGTCGCCGCGTACCGGAAATGCGACACAGTGTTCGACGTGGGCCTCTTTGCCGCCGCATCGAAAAATCCTATGTCAGACCGAAGCAAACGTCACCGGAGCATCATCGTGGAACTTGGCCTTTATACATTTGCAGACGTCGATCCGAATGCGGCCAACAAGGGTGCCGAGGCCAAGCGTCGCGTGGATGAATTGCTGGAGGAGATCAAGCTGGCCGATGAGGTCGGCCTCGACGTTTTCGGGCTCGGCGAGCATCACCGCCCGGACTACATGGCGTCGTCTCCGGCAACGATCCTGGCGGCCGCGGCCGTGCAGACAAAGAATATCCGTCTTTCGAGTGCTGTCACCGTGCTGAGCTCGGATGATCCGGTGCGCGTTTTCCAGCAATTCGCCACCGTCGATCTCTTGTCGAACGGCCGCGTCGAGATGATGGCGGGCCGCGGTTCGTTCATCGAGAGCTTCCCGCTGTTCGGCTATGAACTCGAGGACTACGACCTGCTGTTTGCCGAAAAGCTGCAATTGCTGATGGAGATCCGCGAGAACGAAGTGGTCACCTGGGAAGGCGAGACCCGCAAGCCGATCAAGGGGCGGGGCGTCTATCCGCGGCCGTTGCAGGATCCGCTGCCGTTGTGGATCGCGATCGGCGGCACGCCGCAGTCGGCGGCGCGCGCCGGCTATCTCGGCCTGCCGCTGGCGCTCGCCATCATCGGCGGTGAGCCGCATCGTTTTGCGCCACTCTTCGACCTCTATCGCCAGAGTGCCGCCAAGGCGGGCGTCGATGCCGCCACGCTGAAGACCAGTATCAACGTGCATGGCTTCATCCACGACACGACCGAAACGGCCGCCGATATCTTCTATGCGCCACAGGCCGAGGTGATGAACCGCATCGGCCGCGAGCGTGGCTGGGGGCCGACGAACCGGGCGCAGTTCGATGCCTCACGCGGACCGACAGGGGCGCTTTTCGTCGGCGATCCTGAAAGCGTGGCCGAAAAGATCGTTGCTCAGCACGCGATCTTCAAAAACGACAGGTTCCTGCTGCAGATGGCGATTGGGCCGATGCCGCACAAGGATATCATGCGCGGCATCGAGCTCTACGGCACAAAAGTTGCGCCGCTGGTGCGTCAGGCGTTGACGTCGAAGGCTTCGGCTGCGTAAGCAGCCGAAACTCAAGATTTGCGCGCCACTGTGGCTGAAAGACCAAGATGATCGTCCAAAGCGATGAAGACCTGAACCATCTCAAGGACATCGGCAAGCTTTGCGCCGTCGCTATGAAGACGATGGCGGCTGCCCTCGAGCCGGGGATCACCACGCGCGAACTGGACCTGATCGGGCGAAAGATCCTTGAAGAGAATGGCGCGCGTTCGGCGCCCGAGCTTTGCTACGAATTTCCGGGCGCGACTTGCATCAGCGTCAACGAGGAAGTGGCCCACGGAATTCCGGGTGACCGGGTGATCAAGGCGGGCGATCTGGTCAATATCGACGTGTCGGCCGAGAAGAACGGCTTCTTCGGCGATACCGGCTCGTCCTTCATCGTGCCGCCGGGCGTGGCGAAGATCGAACGTCTGTTGCGCGATGGCAAGCGGGCGCTCTGGGTCGGGCTCAATCAGGTCAAGACCGGCCAGCCGATGGCCAATATCGGCAATGCAATCGGGGCCTTTGCCAAGAAGAACCGCTACACGCTGATCCAGAATCTGGCCAGCCACGGTGTCGGTCGCTCGCTGCATGAAGAACCGAAGGAACTTTCGACCTGGCCTGATCCTGACGAGACACGGATCATGGAAGAGGGGCTGGTGTTTACCATCGAGCCCTTCCTGTCGCTCGGTGGCATTTGGGCCGAGGACGGCGAGAAGGACAACTGGACGCTGTTCAGCGAGCCAAGTGCTCCGACGGTGCAGTTCGAGCATACGATCGTGGTGACCCGCAACGGACCGCTGGTGCTGACGCTGGCGGATTGACCGATCCGCCGGCGGTTCGCCCGCCGGCGCGGTTCGTCAGTCTCAGGCCGAGAAGCTGATCGATATGCCCTTCTTGCGGAAGAAGGACTGCATGATCTTGCGGCCCTGGCGGTTGGACTGTGCAAGCTTTGCCGGTTCGAAGACGGCTTCCTTGACACCCTCCCTTGCCATGGCGGCCTTGAGTGCGGCGACGTGGATATCCAGGTCTTCGTTGTCTTTGTTGATCGACACGTAGATGTTGTCGATGGCCTGTTGCAGGGTCAGGTCGCTCATGGTGGTGCTCCTTGGCTATTTGCCTCTCCACTAGCGAATTCTGTCGCAAGAGCAAGCCGGTGTTTGTGAAGCTTGTGTTTGCTGACGCCTCCGCGGGTTGGTTCCCGCATTCAGATCTGTGAAGGATGGCATCAGCAATACTCGTTTGTCGCTCACTTTGTGCGATGCGATAAGCGGCACCATGAAGGATATCCACCCGAAAGACGTCAATCTCGCCAAGACAGCTATCGCCGGTGCACTGGCCATGGCCGCTGCCATGGGCTTCGGACGTTTCGTCTTCACGCCCATCCTGCCGAGCATGATCAGCGGCCTGCCGCTGTCTTCTTCGGATGCAGGGATGATCGCTGCCGGTAATTTCGTCGGTTATCTGGTCGGTGCGGTGCTCGCCGCCTATGGTTGGGCGTCCGGGCGGGAGCGGGCAATCGGCCTTGCCGCCCTGGTTGCGAGCTCAATGCTGCTCGTCGCCATGGGCCTGAGCAGCGATGTTCTGGTCTTTATCCTCATCCGGTTCGCGGCCGGCGTTGCCAGCGCCTTTTCGATGATCTTCATTTCGTCGATCGTGCTGGCGCATGCCGCGGCACGCGGCAGCGAACCTGCCCAGGCTCTGCATTTCGGCGGTGTGGGATTTGGCATCGCACTCTCTTCACTCGTCGTCTTTGTCGCCTCAAGGCTCAACGAGCAGGGATCGGCGCCCTGGCGGATCGACTGGCTTTATAGCGCCGGCGTGACGCTGGTGCTTCTCGCGCTTGTTTGGTGGCTGCTCCCGCACACGCCCTCGCGCGCAGGCGGGCCTGTTGCCGAGCCGCCGCTTGTCTGGCGACGGCCGCTGGTCCTGCTCACTCTTTCCTATGGGCTTTTCGGCTTTGGCTATGTGGTCACGGCGACCTTCATCGTCACCATGGCGCGCATGTCCAATGCCGGGCCGTTCATCGAGTTTCTTACCTGGTTCGTGACGGGGATTGCCGCGGCTGCCTCGCTCTTTCTGTGGCGGCCGGTGATGGCGCGGATCGGCCTGTTTTCTGCCTATGGCGCGGCCCTGCTGATCCAGTCGTTGGGGGTTGCGGCAACCGTTGCCCTGCCTGTGTCCGTGGCGCCGCTGGTGGGTGGCTTGCTGCTCGGCCTGACATTCATGACCGTCACCGCCTATGGCCTGCGGCTGGGGCGGGTGCTGGCACCCGACAGCCCGCGCCGGGCGCTGGCGCTGATGACCGCTGCTTTCGGGATCGGCCAGATCATTGGTCCGATCGTTGCTGGCACATTGGCAGAGCGCAGCGGCAGCTTTGCCGCGCCGACGCTGCTGGCGGCGGCCGTGCTGGCCGTGTCGCTGCTGCTGGTGCTCCCGCTGGTTCTTCGGCGCGCTGAAAAATGAAGGTTTGGTAACTGTGAACAGTTGCGGGTAATTCCGCCACATTTAGGCGATGGCATTGCTGGCGTTGAGGTTCTGCCCTAGGTTCGGCCGACCTCCAAGACCGTCCCGACACCTCACGAAAGCAGCCTTCCGTGTTTCAATCCTTCTTCCCGAAGCCCAAACTGTTCTTCTCATCCTTCGTTGTCTGGACCCTTCTTTCTGTTCTCGTCTGGTATTTCTTCGGCGAGCAGATGGGCACAGCCATTGGCCTCCCGCCTCCGCCGGCCGATGCCGAGCCGATCATCAACCTCACCTTCTTCCTGACCAATTCCTACTTGTGGTTCTATATCTACGCCGCAGTCTGGTCACTCGCCTTTGGCCTATTCTGGCGATTCTACGCCAAGGATCATCCGTGGCGGTTCTGGTCGATCTGGGGCACGATGTTCATCATCTTCACCACCTATTTCGACGTGCAGGTCTCGGTCCTGCTGAACAACTGGCGCCGGCCCTTCGGCGATCTGCTGCAGAACGCGCTGCAGGGCAAGCCGGGGATCACGACCGGAGACTTCTACAGCCTGATGATCACGTTCTGGAGCATCGCCTTCCTGAACGTCTTCGTCTTTGTCATCGTCCGCTTCTTCGTCAGCCACTACATCTTCCGCTGGCGCACCGCGATGAACGAATATTACATGTCGAAGTGGCAGAAGCTGCGCCATATCGAAGGCGCGTCTCAGCGTGTCCAGGAAGATACGATGCGCTTTGCCTCGACCTTCGAGGGGCTCGGCGTCAGCCTGATCGATGCGGTCATGAACCTCATCGCCTTCCTGCCGATCCTCTTCGTCCTGTCCAGCTATGTCACCGAATTGCCGATCATCGGTGCCGTGCCGCACAGCCTGTTCTGGCTTGCACTGATCTGGTCGGTGTTCGGAACCGCACTTCTGGCGCTTGTCGGCATCAAGCTTCCGGGCCTGGAATTCCGCAACCAGCGGGTCGAGGCGGCCTACCGCAAGGAACTCGTCTATGGCGAGGACAATGCCAACCGGGCGCAGCCGCTGACCATCGCGGAACTGTTCTCCAATGTCCGGAAAAACTATTTCCGGCTCTATTTCCACTACACGTATTTCAACCTGGCGCGTTCCTTCTACGGTCAGGCCGACGCGCTGTTTCTGATCTTTATGCTGGTGCCGACCATCGTCGCCGTGAAGATCACCTATGGTATCTATCAGCAGATCGCCACGGCCTTCGGGCAGGTGTCGAACTCGTTCCAGTATCTGGTCAATGTCTGGCCGACGATTGTCGAGCTATTGTCGATTCACAAGCGTCTGCGCGCTTTCGAAGCGGCGATCGACAACGAGCCGTTGCCGGAGATCGACCAGCGCTATCTGGAGCGTGAAGCCGATGAAGGCGAGATGGGGGCGAACCGTCCCTGATCGGGGGCGGTCGTCAGACACGCAATCTGCGTTTCAGAATGACGAAGTGGCCGGTTCCCGGCCACTTTGCTTTTGCAGCAGGTCGAGCGCTTCGGAATAGGTGACGCAGGCAACGTCCGGCTTGTGGCAGACCTCGCCGACCAGCCGTTCCATCGCGGCCCAGTAGGCGCCGCCATTCATCTCGACGAAATGCAGGCCGATCTGCAGGGGGATGCGGTCTCCCTCATACTGCTTGTCGAAAGCCGCGCGGAAGGCGTCGTAGCTGCGGGCTTCGAATTCGGCGGCCTTTCTCGGATGATCGATGCCGGCGGAGTGGCGGATGAAAAGGTTGTAGTCCATCGCAACGATGCGGCGCTGCCTGGGGCCCTCCGGGATCAGCGGCAAGCCAAAGCGTGTCACGGATCCTTCCAGAGTGGGCAGAAGCGGATCGTGGGTGACGGGGCTTGCGTCATAGCGGAAGCCATGTTCGCGCTCGGCCTCGTAGAGACTTTTGGGCGCCGACAGGTAAGGTGCGCGGAAGCCGACGATACCCTTTGCGACAAATTCCGCCCATGCGGCCGGTTCGCGATCGGCCACGCCGTTGTCCTTCCAGGCATTGGCGAGTACACGGTCGAATGTTGCCATCTCGCTCAGCCAGTCCTGTCTGGACCAGTCCTTGCCGTCGAAATGACCGCAGGTATGGCTGGCGATCTCGTGGCCTTCCAGATGGGCGTTCCAGACATTGTCCAGCCGCGCCGTGACATCGGCGACAGTGGGTGCAAAGCCGATATTCGATCGGCCGGCCTTCTTGCCCGGCCCCTGGTAAGTGCCGGCGCGCTCGCGCGGGATCAGCGTCGTGCAGGAGAGAAAGTAGGTGAAGCGGGCATTGGAGCGCTTGGCGATAGCGCGGCTGCGTTGCCAGAGCCGGTTGTCATGGGCGCCGTCGAAGGAGATCAGCAGCAATTGCTTCGGCCTTTGCACGTCCACTGAGGCAGTTGGCGTGCCGCCCGTTGTCACGCCCGGTGCTGCGCCGATTGTCGCAGGGCCCTGCGGCTCGGCGGCGGCGCTGGACGCGGTAAGCGCAAGGGAAATGGCGAAAATCGAACGCAACATGCTTTGGCCTGACAAAAATCAAAGCAGGCGTCCTTTCATCCAAATGCGGCGAAGCTTTGAACGCACTGGAATTTCACCGCCCGGACCAGTATGGCTTTGCCGTTCTCAATCGAAAGGTTCTTGCAGATGACGCTCCTGATTCTCGGTATCATCCTGTTCATTGGCGTGCACATGATCCGCGTCGTCGTTCCGGGCTTTCGCCAGGCGATGATTGCGAAACTGGGCCGCGGCGGATGGGGTGGGCTGCATTCGGTCATGAGCATCGGGTCGCTGGCCGTGCTGGTCTGGGGATATGCGGCGGCACCGATCGTCAATCTGTGGTTCCCGCCGATGGGCATGAACCATCTGACCGTCACGCTGATGCTGTTTGCCTCGATCTGTCTGGTTGCCGGCCTGCTGCCGGCCGGTCACATCGCCATGAAGACCAAGCATCCGGTGGTGCTGGCGGTGAAGATCTGGGCGCTGGCGCATCTGCTGTCGAACGGCGACCTTCGCTCGGTCCTGCTGTTTGTCGCGTTTCTCGCCTGGGGCGTCGTGTTGCGGATCAACTACAAGCGCCGCCTTCGCGCCGGCGAGATCACGCCGCAGGCCTTCGTCTCGACCCGGTTCGACGCCTATGCCGTGGTCGGCGGCATCGCGCTTTGGGCGCTGATCACCTTCTGGCTGCACGAGATCTTGATCGGTGTTGCACCGCTTGCCATGTGAGCCGTTAGCCTTTTGGCGGTTTTCCCCTTACAAGCGGGCAAAAATCGGTTAGAAGGCCGCTCACGCAGTGAAATGCATGGAAAGGCCGGCAGTGTCCGGGAATGAGTATGGTTGACAACAACGACAGCTTTATCCGCGAAGTGAACGAGGAGCTGCGCTCCGATCAGGTGCGCAATGCCTGGAAGCGCTACAGCCGGCTCATTATCGCCGCCGCGGTCCTGATCGTTGTCGGTACGGCCGGGCACCGGCTGTGGAACCATTGGCATTCAACCCAGGCGTCGGATGCCGGCGACAAGTTCCTGGCGGCCCTCAGCCTTGCGGACCAGGGCAAGAATGATGAGGCGGAAGCTGCCTTGAAGGCGCTCGAGCAGGACGGCTACGGCGCTTACGGCGTGCTGTCGCGATTCCGTGCCGCAACGGTTCTCGGCCAGAAGGGCGATCTGCCTGCGGCCGTTGCCTCGTTCCAGGCAATCAGCCAGGATACGGCGGTTCCGGAAATCATTCGCAACACGGCGAAGATCCGCGCAGCCTGGCTGCTGGTCGATGCCGGGACCTATGAGCAGGTGTCCGCCGAAGTCGAAGCCATGGCAACTCCGACCAATGCCATGCGTCATGCTGCGCGCGAAGCGCTTGGTCTTGCCGCCTACAAGGCAGGCGACATGACCCGGGCCCGCGAATGGTTCGAACAGATCACCGAGGATTCCGAGGCGCCGCGCAATGTTGCGAACCGCGCCCAGATGCTTCTCGACAACATCACGGCTTCCGGCAAGGCGCCGTAAGCCAGCTTGGGCGCCTGCGCCCGGAAGGACGAAGTTTCATGAGTTTCACCGTCGCCATCGTCGGGCGCCCAAATGTCGGCAAGTCGACGCTGTTCAACCGTCTGGTTGGCAAGAAGCTGGCGCTTGTCGATGACACGCCAGGGGTCACCCGCGACCGGCGTCCGGGCGATGCCAAGCTCGTGGACCTGCGTTTCACCATCATCGACACCGCCGGTCTGGAAGAGACTGGCCCGGACACGCTCGAAGGCCGCATGCGCGCCCAGACCGAACTGGCGATCGACGACGCGGACCTGACGCTGTTCGTGGTCGATGCCAAATTCGGCCTGACACCGCTCGACAAGACATTCGGCGAATTGCTGCGCCGGCGCGGCAAGCCGGTGGTGCTGGTCGCCAACAAGTCGGAAGCCAAGGGTTCCGATGGCGGCTTCTACGATGCCTACACGCTCGGTCTTGGCGAACCGGTTCCGATTTCGGCCGAACATGGCCAGGGCATGATCGATCTGCGCGATGCCATCGTCGAGGCGATCGGCGAGGATGTGGCCTTCCCGGAAGAGATCGATGAGCCGGAAACCGACGTTGACCTGCGTGGTGAAGAGGATTTCGACGACGACTACGAGCCGGAATATGACGACAGCAAGCCGCTGCGTGTGGCCATTATCGGCCGCCCGAATGCCGGTAAGTCGACGCTGATCAATCGTTTCCTCGGCGAAGACCGTCTGTTGACGGGACCGGAAGCCGGCATCACCCGCGACAGCATTTCGGTCGAGTGGGACTGGCGCGGCCGGATGATCAAGATGTTCGACACGGCAGGGATGCGCAAGAAGGCGCGCGTCCAGGAGAAGCTTGAAAAGCTCTCGGTTGCCGATGCGCTGCGCTCGATCCGCTTTGCCGAAACGGTTGTCATCGTGTTCGATTCGACCATTCCGTTCGAGAAACAGGACCTGCAACTGGTGGATCTGGTGATCCGCGAAGGCCGTGCTGCGGTTCTGGCATTCAACAAATGGGACCTGGTCGAGGATCCGCAGGCGGTTCTGGCCGAATTGCGCGAGAAGACCGACCGTCTGCTGGCGCAGGCGCGTGGCATTCGTGCTGTTCCGATCTCCGGCCAGACAGGCTACGGCCTCGACAAGCTGATGCAGGCGGTGATCGATACCGACCGCGTGTGGAACCGTCGTATCTCGACCGCCAAGCTCAACCGCTGGCTCGATACGCAGCAGATCCAGCATCCGCCACCGGCGGTATCCGGCCGTCGCCTGAAGCTGAAATACATGACGCAGATCAAGGCTCGTCCGCCGGCGTTCATGATTTCCTGCACGCGGCCGGAAGCGGTTCCGGAAAGCTATATCCGCTACCTGACCAATGGTCTGCGCAATGATTTCGAGATGCCGGGCGTCCCGATCCGCATCCATTTCAAGGCGAGCGACAACCCGTTCGAAAATCGCAAGCGGAAGCGCTAACAGCGCTTGCTAAACTGCATCGGCATCGGCAGATCTTGTGCTGAGCCGCTGCCGCAGGCCGCGTTTGCGCCTTTGGGTCCTGGCTTCCACGACATTGTCGAAGAACTGTTCCGTGGCCGCTTGCCAGGAATAGGTTTCAGCGAGCGCCCGCGCGGCCTCGGGTGAACCCTGCAAGGCGCTGAGGCAAGCGACCTGCAGGTCCTTGTCCAACGCTCCAGCGGTCGAGCCTTGGGGAATGATGTCGACAGGACCAGTCACCGGATAGGCAGCGACCGGAACGCCGGATGCCAGCGCTTCGAGGATTGTGTTGCCGAAGGTATCCGTTCTGGAGGGGAAGACGAAGACGTCAGCCTCGGCATAGGCCTCCGCCAGATCTTCGCCATGTTTGACGCCGGTGAAATGCACATCCGGATACCGGGCCTGCAATTCGGCGCGGGCAGGGCCATCGCCGACCACCACTTTCGAGCCCGGCAGATCGAGATCGAGGAAGGCGGAGAGGTTCTTTTCCACCGCGACACGGCCGACCGTCATGAAGATCGGGCGCGGCAGGCCGAATGGCTTTTCGCTTTTCGGGCGCGGGTGGAAATTCTCGGTATCGATACCACGGCTCCACAGGCAGAGGTTCTTCACACCGAGGCCCGAAAGTTCCTGGCGCAGGCTCTCTGTTGCCACCATGCAGGCGCCGCTGCGATTGTGGAACCAGCGCACATAGGCATAGAGCCACGATGCGCGAACCGGCAGGCGGGCCGCGACATATTCGGGAAAGCGGGTGTGGTAACTGGTGGAAAACGGCTGCTTGTTACGGATACACCAATGCCGGGCCATCAAACCGAGCGGGCCTTCGGTGGCGATATGCACATAGTCGGGCTGTTGGCTCTTGATCATCCGGCCCACCTGGCCGGGCATGGCAAGCGATAGACGGATTTCCGGATAGGTCGGCATGGGTATGCTGGAGAACGGCTCCGGCGTGATCATGGAAACCGTGACACCCATCCTGGCGAGTTCGCGATTGGTGTTTTCGATCGAGCGCACCACGCCGTTGACCTGCGGGTGCCAGGCATCGGTGACGATGGTCAGTCTCGGCATGGCGGATCGCGTTTTCCGGAATCGCATCACGGGCTTGGAGCGATTCCTGCAAGTTTTTCCTGCAAACGATATGGCGGTGGAACATTACAGCTTGATGTCAGTCTTCATGTGACACCTCAATTGCCACTCGCGCAGGCGCTGTGCTGACCTATAGTACATGGACCGTGTCCCGCCGCTGATTCCCGCCAAAAGGATTTCTCGATGACCAAGAGCACCACCAAGACTGCCGCCACCGCAAAGACGACAGACTGGTGGCGCGGGGCGGTGATCTATCAGGTCTATCCGCGCTCCTTCCAGGATACCAACGGCGACGGCATAGGCGATATCAAGGGCATTACAGACCGGTTGCCCTATATCGCATCGCTCGGTGTGGACGCGATCTGGCTATCGCCTTTCTTCACCTCGCCGATGGCCGACATGGGGTATGACGTGTCCGACTACTGCGATGTCGATCCGATGTTCGGGACATTGGCCGATTTCGACGCGATGATGAACGAAGCGCATCGGCTGGGGCTGAAGGTGATGATCGACCAGGTGATTTCGCACACGTCAGACCAGCATCCGTGGTTCAAGGAAAGCCGGGCGAGTCGCGACAATCCGAAAGCGGACTGGTATGTCTGGGCTGCGGCAAAGCCGGACGGCACGGCGCCGAACAACTGGCTTTCTGTTTTCGGTGGACCGGCCTGGGAATGGGATGGCGTGCGCAAGCAGTATTTCATGCACAACTTCCTCGGTTCGCAGCCCGACCTCAATTTCCACAACAAGGAAGTCCAGCAGGCGTTGCTGGAAACGGTGAAGTTCTGGCTGGACCGCGGCGTCGACGGTTTCCGGCTCGACACCGTGAACTACTATTTCCACGACAAGGAGTTGCGCGATAACCCGCCGCATGCGCCCGACAGCGAGGATGCCGGCCTCGATGCGCCCGATGTCAATCCTTATGGCATGCAGAGCCATCTCTACGACAAGACGCAGCCGGAGAATATCGAGTTCCTCAAGCGCTTCCGGGCGCTTCTCGACCAGTATGAGGGGCGAACGACGGTTGGCGAAGTCGGGGACGGCGCGCGGTCGCTGAAGACCGTGGCCGCCTATACGGCTGGCGGCGACAAGCTGCATATGTGCTACACATTCGACCTGCTCGGTCCGGATTTCACCCCGTCGCATATCCGCCATTGCGTGCAGTCGTTCCAGAACCAGGTGGCCGACGGCTGGGTCTGCTGGGCGTTTTCAAACCATGATGTGCACCGGCATGTCAGCCGCTTCATGCAGAATGCCGACGAGCGGACCGCGGTCGCCAAACTTGCGATCAGCGTGCTGTCGACGTTGCGCGGTTCTGTCTGCCTCTATCAGGGTGAAGAACTGGGACTGCCGGAAGCCGAACTGCAATTCGAGGATCTGCGCGACCCCTATGGCATCCGCTTCTGGCCGGCGTTCAAGGGACGCGACGGATGCCGCACGCCGATGGTTTGGGACAAGACCAGGAAGCAGGCCGGCTTCACCTCCGGCAAGCCTTGGTTGCCTGTATCCGCAGAGCATCAGGCGCTCTCGGTGAGTGCACAGGAGAATGATGCCGACTCGGTGCTGTCGCACTATCGGGCGGTGCTCGCCTTTCGCAAATCCCATGCCGCTCTTGCCGATGGCGACATGCATTTCCTTGCCACCAACGAGGATGTGCTGGCCTTTACCCGTCAAAAGGGCGACGAGCGGCTGCTGTTCGTCTTCAATCTGCGCCGCGGCCCGCAGGAGATTTCGCTGCCGGAGCATTTGAGCGTCAAACAGGTTCTGCCGCTTCCGGGCATGCAGGGGGATGTCAAGGACGGCTCAGTGATGCTCGGCGCATTGGATGGCTTCTGCGCCAAGATTTGAGTTTCGGATCTGGGGTCAGGCCTCGGCGAGTTGGTCGGGCTGGCTTTTCAACCGGTTGACGTCGGCGAGCGGCGGCGCGCCGAACTGCCGGCGGTATTCCCGGCTGAACTGTGACGGACTGTCATAACCGACTCTTCGGCCGGCGGTTGCTGCATCCATCGCTTCGGTCAGGATCAGCCTGCGTCCTTCCTGCAGCCGCAACTGTTTCTGGTATTGCAGCGGGCTCATGTTGGTCATGGCGCGGAAATGTTCGTGGAGCGACGAACTGCTCATCCGGGCTTCCATCGCCAGGGCCTCGATCGAGAAGGGCCTGTGAAAGTTGTTGCGGATCCAGTTGATCGCGCGATTGACGTTCTGTAGCCGGTGGTTCGGGGTCAGCATCTGGTGCAGCAGGCCCGCGTGTTCACCACGCAGCAGCAGGTAGAGAAGCTCGCGCTCTACAAGAGGCGCGAGAAACGGAATGTCCTGCGGTCGGTCTAGCAGGCCTACGAGGCGGACCGCTGTATCGTGCAAGGCTGCCGGGGTTTCGGCCACGCCCAGCGGCTTGCAGGATGGCGTGGTCTGGGCGATCGGCGCATTCATTTCCAGGACCAGCGTGCCCAGCAATGAAAGGTCGAGGTCGAGCTTCATGCAGAGATAGGGCTCGTCGATGCTCGCCTCGCAGACATTGCCAATCACCGGCAGGTCGAGCGAGACGACGAGATGGTGGCCTGCGCCATATTCCAGCAGATTGTCGCAGACTTTAAGCTGCTTGCGCCCCTGCGCTATGATGCAGATCGCCGGCTTGTGCACACCATGCCACGGCTCGCTCGGCTGGCTGGCGCGGATCAGCGTCAGGCGCGGCACAGCCGTCGCCTGCAATCCTTCCTCGCTGGCGTGTCGTGCAATCATGTCACGCAATGCAGTCGACATTGTCATCTTGTCCTTACTCTGAGGTTCCGGCTTTCGGTCGCTTCCAGTGTCTAACTAGGGATTGCCGCGTTTTCTGCCAATTGGAGTATTATGCAATTCGGAGGATCGTGCAATTCTTTCGGGCGTCTGTTCTACCGCTTCCGGGATCCGGTTCCCCATATGGAACTCACCCGACGATGGCCGGCGGGGACGAGATCCCAGGAGGAAATTTCATGACTGCTCTTCAATACCTGCTGGAAAGCCCATTGCGCTGGACACTGTCGGGAACGCGACAGGTGTTTGCCTCGATCAAGAACAGCTACGCCGTGCGGCGTGATGCGGATGAGCGGAGACATGGCCTCAATGGCTGACCTGCCGCATGTCACGCCGGGGCTGGTCGTGCTGATCGCTGCACTCGCATTCCTTGCCTTTTTTGTCCTGGTGCCGGTCCGTGGCGACCGTCACCAGTTTATCGATCTTCAGGAGAACGACATGGCCAATCACCCTTACGTCGGATTGTGGGTTACCGGAGACGGTCACATTCGTCACGAACTTTTGCCGAGCGGTCGCTATATCGAGGGGCGCGGTAGCCGCGAGCGTGCCTATGAGGGGCGCTACGAGGTCCGCGGCAGCCAGATCAACTATTGGGACGACAGCGGCTTCATCGCCGATGGAGAATTCCGCAGCGACATCCTATATCACGCGGGCATGGTGCTCTACCGGCACTGATGAAAGGTGAAGCCGGGCGAGGATTACATACCCTCGTCCGGTATGTTCAAGACATGGCCGCAGGCCTTGCAATGAACCGCATCGGCATCGTGACGCTGCAGGCCGCATTCGGGGCAGGGGAACGACACCTTGTATGGGCGCACAATCGCCTGGGCGAGCCGGACGAACAGGGATATGCCGATGATCATCGTCACGATCGAGGTCAGCTTGCCCGCGGTGCCGGGCAGGGTGATATCGCCGAACCCCGTGGTCGTGACCGTTGCCACCGTGAAGTAGAGCGCATCGATGAAGCCGGAACCGGCGTCTTCGGCATAGAAGAAGAAGGTGTAGACGAATCCTGTCACCAGGAAGAGGAAGACGATCAGGTTGATAAAGGCGGTAACGACATCGACCTGTTCGCGCAGACCGAGACGGTGCAGCATCAAGGTGAAAACCGGCCGCTGGACCACGGCCCAGATGCGGGCCACGCGCAGGAAGGCGAAGTTGAACAGCCACTGCGGAAACAGCAGCGTCCCGAGCACGAAGATATCGATCCAGGTCATCGGCTTGGTGAGGAACCGGCGCGTGCTGGGTGAAGCCGACCACTGGGCGATCAGTTCGAGGGCAATCCAGACGGCGATGCCGTAGTCGAGGATCAGATAGGTCGGCCGATCGCGCAGATAGGGGCCCGCGAGAAAGAAGCCGATGATCGCTAGATCAATCACCATCAAGGCCGCCTGGAAGCGGATCGCTGCGGTGTGATGGCCGAAATAGAGGCTGGCAAGGCGCTGGCGGAGATTGGTCAGCGTTTTGGAACTCAAATCAGCGGTCATCAAGCTCTTCTTCAATAGTGATACCGACACTGGGCAATGACCACCGTCTGGTCGTCGCCATTGCCGAATACCTGATAGACTAGGCGGTGTTCCTGCGTGATGCGGCGGGACCAGAAACCCTTCAAGGTGCCTTTCAACTGCTCTGGCTTTCCTATGCCGGCAAACGGCTGGCGAAGGGTGTCGCGAATGAGATCATTGATCCGCTCAAGCGTTTTCCGATCCGTCTGTTGCCAATAGAGATAGTCCTGCCAGCCGTCACCGGTAAAGGCGAGCCGCATCATCAGGCGCCCAACAGCGTCTTTACTTCGACGTTTTGATACCGACCTTGGCCAATATCGTCGCTGGCGCGGAGGAGGCGTTCCGCATTCGCCGGTGAGGACAGTAGATGGATCGTCTCTATCAGGCTGTCGTACTCATCTTTGCCCATCAGAACGGCTGATGGTTTGTCGCGGCGTATGATTTCGATCGCGGCAGCATCTTCGTTGACCTTGTCGAGCAGGCCGGCCAGTTCGGCACGGGCCTTTGAGAAGAAGATCGTATCCATCGTTATCTCCGTACTTGTCCCGATTATGGTACAAGTCGAAGCGTTTGCCAATGTTCACCCGATCAGCATGAACTTGTCGACATCGACCATGCCCTTGTCGGAGATCTTCAGATGCGGGATGACCGGCAGCGGCAGGAAGGCGACCTGGAGGAAGGGTTCCTGCAAGGTGGTGCCCAGCGCATAGGCGGCCTTGCGCAAGTCGTGCAACGTGTCGCGGACGCTTTCATATGGTTCCAGGCTCATCAGGCCGGCGACGGGCAGCGGGATCTCGCCGGTCACCTTGCCGTCCTCCACGACGACGAAGCCGCCCTTGATTTCACCGAGCCGGTTCGCGGCGATGGCCATGTCGTCTTCCGAGACGCCGACGACGCAGATATTGTGGCTGTCATGGCCGACGGTCGAGGCGATCGCACCTTTCTTCAGGCCAAAACCCTGGACGAAGCCGTTGGCGTGGTTGCCGTTCTTGCCATGGCGCTCGATGACGGCGACCTTGATGATATCATTTGCGAGATCGACGGTCGTCTGGTTGCCGGACGAAGGAAGGCGGTAGCGGCGGTATTCGGTGATGATCTTGCCGGGAAGCACGCCCATGACCGGGGTCTCGCCTTCCGTGACCGGTACACCGAAATCAGCCGATTTGACGATGCGCGCCCTGACGCTGTCGAGGCCGACGGGCGCGACGGGCTCTCGGGTGGCAAAGAGTTCCGAGGTGACGCGCCTTCCACCGGCAAAGACGATCTCGGCCTTGCAGTTTTCCAGACTGTCGACCACGACCAGATCTGCGCGCCAGCCGGGCGCAACAAGGCCACGGTCGCGCAGCCCGAAGGCACGGGCAGCCGAAATCGAGGCGGCGCGGTAGATGGCGAGCGGATCGACGCCATGGGCGATTGCCGTGCGGATCATATAGTCGAGATGGCCTTCTTCGGCGATGTCGAGCGGGTTGCGGTCGTCAGTGCACAACGCGAGAAACGGCGACAGGCGTTCGGTGATGATCGGCATCAGCGCATGCAGATCCTTGGATACGGAGCCCTCGCGGACCAGGATATGCATGCCCTTGCGGATCTTCTCCATGGCCTCTTCGGCTGTGGTGCATTCGTGCTCGGTGCGGATGCCGGCTGCGAGATAACCGTTCAGGTCGAGCCCACGCAGCAGCGGGGCATGACCGTCAATATGGCCGCCCTGGAAGGCTTCGAGCTTGGCCATGCAGATCGGATCCTTGTGGATCACGCCGGGGAAATTCATGAATTCGGCCAGGCCGATGACCTTCTGGTGATCACGGAACGGCAGCAGCCGTTCGATCGGCAAGTCGGCGCCCGCGGTCTCCAGATGTGTCGCCGGCACGCAGGATGAGAGCTGGACGCGGATGTCCATGATCGTCTGTTCGGCACTGTCGAGAAAGAACTGGATGCCTTCGGTGCCGAGCACATTGGCAATCTCGTGCGGATCGCAGATCACGGTGGTGACGCCATAGGGCAGGACGCAGCGGTCGAATTCGTGCGGCGTCACCAGCGAGCTCTCGATATGCAGGTGGGTGTCGATGAAGCCGGGGACGACGATGCGGCCCGTGATGTCGATTTCCACGCGCCCGACATAGGTGCCACCGGTGCCGACGACGGTATCGTCGCAGATGGCGATGTCTGAAGCGACGAGTTCGCCGGTCACCAGATCGAAGAAGCGTCCGCCTTTCAGCACGATGTCGGCGGGTTCGCGGCCGACACCCTGGTCAATGCGGCGTTCGAGATTGCTCATGGGCGTTCACTCCGATTCCTGGCGTTTGGCCGACTGTAGCGGCTCGCGAAACCGAGGGGAATGGTGCGCAGGCGTCAGTCGATGATCTCGACGGTAAATGCAAAGCGCTTGCTGTCACCGGCCGCCAGCGCCACCGTGAACGGGCGCTCGACCAGTTCGGCCGTGCCACCGGCATGGGCTGCCATGCCGTGCCATGGTTCGACGCAGAGGAAGGGCGCGCCGGGCTTTTGCCAGAGCGCGATATTGGGCAGGTTGTCGAAGGTGAAATGCAGGGCAGGGCCACCTTCCGCCGCAAAAGTCAGGCCGGTGCCGGCACCTTCCGGGAAGATCAGGGCGTCGTTGTCGAACAGCGCATGTTGGAGCTCCAGCCTGCCTGCCTTGAACGGGGACGTGTCGAGCGTCTTGCCGATCAGGCCGCCTTCCAGCTGGATGACCGGCGGTTCGGCACTATTGTCGAGGACGACCGAATGCGGTTTTCCGTCGGCGCCCGGCAGGGGCCAGAGGAAGGCGGGATGGAAACCGATGGCAAAGGGAAGTGGCGTGTCGCCCGTGTTGTGCACTGTCGCGGTGACACAGAGGCTGCGGGCCTCCAGCCGATGCTCAAGCGTCAGGCGGAAATCGAAAGGGTAGGCCTTTTTCGTTGCTTCGTTCGATATCAGTTCATGACGGCATGAACTGGCCGTGGTCTCGACCAAGGTGAATTCCAGTCGCCTGGCAATGCCATGCTGGCCCATCGCATAGGTGCGGCCGCTGACAGCCAGGGTATCATTCGGAGCCTTGCCGACGATGGGGAAGAGGATCGGCGAGCGTCCGGTCCACCACGCGGCATCTCCGTTCCACAGCCAATTCCGGCCATCCTTGCTCGATAGCGACTGCATTTCGGCGCCGAGCGATGAAACGGCGACGGCCAGGTAGTCGTTTTCAATGTGGATTACGTCCGGCACAGGATTTCCTTCAGCTGGGAACACGCACTGAGACTAGCGCATCGATCTGCAAAGCGGAAATATTTTCCATAGGAGCCGCTGCATGAAATCAATGGCTTAATGCATTGCGCTTCCAGATGCATACATTTGAGCGCAGCGAACTTGGTCAAAGCAGCATGGCAGAGCGTCCATCGCGCGACCAACCGAGCGCGCGGCACCGTGCACCGAACGCTTTTTCGACGTTCGGTGCACGTGTCGAGATCTCAGAATGCTGCGATCACGAAGTAAAAGGTCGCCGAGATGATGGCTGCGGCTGGAAGCGTCAGGAACCAGGCGATGACGATGTTACCGGCCAGTCCCCAGCGGACCGCCGCCGTGCGCTTGGCAGCGCCAACGCCGATGATGGCGCCGGTGATCGTATGCGTTGTTGAGACCGGAATGCCGAGCCATGTCGCGCCAAACAGGGTCAGCGCTCCGCCGGTTTCGGCACAGAAGCCCTGCATTGGGTTCAGCTTTGTTATTTTCGACCCCATGGTGTGGACGATCTTCCAGCCGCCGAACAAGGTGCCGAGCGCCATGGCGGACTGACACGATATCACGACCCAGAACGGAACGTGGAATTCCGGCCCGAGATAACCTTGGCTGAACAGCAGCACGGCGATGATGCCCATCGTCTTTTGCGCGTCGTTACCGCCGTGGCCGAGCGAGTAGAGCGATGCGGAGATGAATTGCAGGACGCGGAAGGTCTTGTCGACGGCAAAGGGCGTCTGGCGGACAAAGATCCAGGCCACCGCCAGCATCAGAAACAGAGCCAGCAGGAAGCCGATCATCGGCGACAGGAAGATCGCACCGACCGTCTTCGACAGGCCGCTCCAGACGATGGAACTGAAGCCGGTCTTGGCTAGGCCGGCGCCGACGAGGCCGCCGATAAGGGCATGCGACGAGGACGACGGAATGCCGAAATGCCAGGTGATGATATTCCAGATGATCGCGCCCATCAGTGCGGCAAAGATCACTGCCGGCGAGACGATCTGCGGATCGATGATGCCCTTGCCCAAGGTCTCGGCAACATGCAGGCCGAAGAACAGGAAGGCGATGAAATTGAAGAAGGCTGCCCAGGCGACGGCATATTGCGGCCGCAGGACGCGTGTTGATACGATCGTGGCGATCGAGTTTGCCGCGTCATGCAGGCCGTTGAGGAAGTCGAAGAACAGTGCAATGCCGATCAGGGCGATCAGCAGCGGAAGGGCGAGCGTGGCATCCATCAGACGTTCTCGATCAAGATGCCACTGATTTCGTTGGCAACGTCCTCGAAGCGGTCGACCACCTTTTCCAGCTCGCCGTAGATCTCTGCGCCGATCATGTAGGCCATGGCATTGCCGGTGGCGCCATGGCGCCGGTACAGTTCCTTGAGGCCCTGATTGTACAATTCATCAGAATGCCCCTCGACCTTCGTTACCTGCTCGGCGATCGCAGTCAGGCGCTGGACGTTGGCGCCGAGCTTGTCGAGCAAAGGAATGGCTTCGGCGATCAGATGTGCGGCCTGGACGATGACCGTGCCCATTTCCTGCATGATCGGGTCGAAGCTTGTCTGTTCATAGAGGCGAACGGTTTTGACCGTCTTGTGCATCATGTCGATGGCATCGTCCATGGACTGGATCAGGTCCTTGATGTCACCTCGGTCAAACGGCGTAATGAAGCTGCGGCGTACAGCAAGCAGCACGTCCCGGGTGATGTCGTCGGCTTCATCCTCGAGTGCGATGATGCGGTCGCCGTTGCTTTCGATGTTCGTGCCGGCAAGCAATTCGCCCAGCGCTTCGGCTGCGCCGACCACAGTGCGGGCATGGGCCGCGAACATATCGAAGAAGCGGTCTTCGCGGGGGAGCATTTTACGAAACAGATTCAGCATAGGCCTCTCGGGGTTGTCACCGTGGGTGTCATAAAACTGTCATAAAAGACCGAGTGGCTGAAAGAAACCGTGGAAAGCGTGCAAATGCCCCGCTCACACGAGAGATCTGGGGATGAACATAAAAAAAGCGGCCGTTTCCGGCCGCTTTCTGTCTGTGGCATGACCTGCGGATTATTCCGCCGAAACGGTCTTGCCGCCTACCCACTTGTAGACGGAGAAGCTCTGCGAGGTCAGGTCGCCGGTTTCGCCATAGGTCAGCTTGCCGATGGCGGTGGCGATTTCCTCACCGGACTTCAGTGCGGTTGCTACTGCTTCCGCATCGTCGGCACTGCCAGCCCTGGCGATGCCGGCGGCAATGACTTCGACTGCTGCATAGGCGTTCAACGTGAAGGCCTCGGCCGGGATGCCCTTGGCGGTCAGGGCGGCGGCTGCAGCCTTGCTGTCTTCGTTTTTCAGGGCGTCAGCCGCATTGGTGTAGATCGTGCCTTCGGCCGCCGGGCCGCCGACATTGATGTATTCGTTGTTCGACAAGCCGTCGCCGGCGATCAGCTGTGCCTTGAGGCCGACATCCTGCATCTGGCGGACCAGCAGTCCGGCTTCCGGGTGATAGCCGCCGAAATAGATGACGTCGACATTTTCAGCCTTGAGGCGGGAGATCAGGGCACTGAAATCCTTGTCGCCTGCCGTCAGCGCGTCGTTGAAGACTTCGGTGATGCCGCCGGCATTGAGGGAGAGCTTGAAGGCGTCGGCGAGGCCCTTGCCGTACTGACCCTTGTCATTGAGGATCGCGATCTTCTTGTCCTTGAAATTGGCCAGGACATATTTCGCGGCCACTTCCGCCTGCTGGTCATCGCGGCCGCAGGTGCGCAATACGGTGGTGAGGCCACGGGCGGTCAGGTCGGGCGCAGTTGCCGTCGGGGTGACCATGAGCGTGCCGTTCTCTGCAAAAACGCTGGAGGCGGGGACAGCGACGCCGGACGTGACCGGACCAACGACAAAACGAATGTCTTCGCCGATCAGCTGGTTTGCCGCCGAAACGCCCTGCTTCGGTTCACCGGCATCGTCAGCAACCTTCAGGATGAGCTGTTCGCCGTTGACGCCGCCCTTCTTGTTAATTTCCTCGATCGCGGTCTCGGTGCCGTTCTTGATCTGGGCGCCGATGGCGGCGAGCGGGCCGGTGAGTGGCGCCATCAGGCCGATGGTGATGTCGGCGCGGGCCGCGGGTGCTGCTGCCAGAAGGGCGGCGAAAGCTGCGCCGGCGAGAAGTTGAAACTTCATGTCTGTCTCCTTGGGTGTGGCGTGCCGATCTACGTCGCTTTCGCGCCATTCGGGTTATTTTGTTTCGTCCCAGTGAGAACCGGTCTAGCGAAAAAACGCTCGGGACAAAAGCCCTGAAGCAACCAACGCCTGCCTCCGGCCCACTTCGCGAGACGCTGCGGTAGGTAGCAATGGCCTATCTCTGGCTATGATGGAGGGCTGGCGGGGTAACGCAAAAAGGCGAACGCGTTCAGCGTTCGCCGCATTGAACGAGAGAGCCGGTTACAAAATCGCGACACGCTCTCCGAACGGTGTGTCTTCATCGAAGTTCTGGGTGCCTATGCGTTCGCTTTCGCCGGACAGTCTCGGTGGTTGCTCCGCATCCTCGGTCTCTTTAAATGCGCCCAGGTGCTCGCTCCACTGACGGGCATGGCCGCGCTGCTCATCAGGCTCGACACCGCCATCCTGTTCCTTGCGACGGGCAAGCTCTTCGAGAGCTATCTTGTGTAGTTCCAGAAGGTCGTCACTGATCTTCGACTGTCGGGCGGCGACCCAGGCGTTTTCGGAGTCAGACCGAATACTCAAAGTCTGGCTGATCTGGGTCGGCACGGATTGGTCAGTTCTGGATATGCGAGTGACGGGGTCTACCACGGACTTCTCCCGATGGGATCTGTCCGCTGGCGTGTTGCCGATGACCTGATGTCAAAGACGAAACGACCTTGGACTGCTGGGCTTCAACAACCGAACCCGATGCTGTCATCCGCATCGAGAGCGGTCGTGTGGCTCTTACCTCTTGAAGATAAGGCGTCAGGCATCGCCGTGCAAGGCGGGACGCTCGCAATCACGTTTGGAGCCAGTGCCGTCGCACTATCGTTGGAACAAAAAAAGCGGCCGCTGGCGGCCGCTTTTTCAAACACGGCAAAAGCCGTGCTTCAGATGTTCTTCATCAGCACCTTGCGGAGCTTGTCGAACAGTTCGTCGATTTCGGCCTTGGTGATGATCAGCGGCGGCGAGAGCGCGATGATGTCGCCCGTCGTGCGGATCAGGAGACCATCATTGTAGGCCTGCAGGAAGGCATTGAAGGCGCGCTTGGTCGGCTCGCCGTCGATGGCTTTAAGCTCAATTGCGCCGATCAGGCCGATATTGCGGATGTCGATGACATTCGGGCAGTCGCGCAGCGAATGCAGCTGTTCCTCCCAGTAGGGGGCGAGCTCGTTGGCGCGGGTGAGGAGGCCTTCTTCCTTGTAGGTGTCGAGTGTGCCGAGCGCTGCCGCCGATGCAATCGGGTTACCGGAATAGGTATAGCCGTGGAAGAACTCGATCAGATGTTCCGGGCCGTTCATGAACGCGTCGTGGATTTCGCCGGTGACGAAGACCGCGCCCATCGGGATGACGCCGTTGGTCAGGCCCTTGGCCGTGGTGATGATGTCCGGCTTGACGTCGAAATACTGGGCGGCGAAGGGAGCACCGAGGCGGCCGAAACCGGTGATGACTTCATCGAAGATCAACAGGATGCCGTGCTTGGTGCAGATCTCGCGCAGGCGCTGCAAATAGCCCCTCGGCGGGATGAGCACACCGGTGGAGCCGGCCACCGGCTCGACGATGACGGCGGCGATGGTCGAGGCGTCGTGCAGGGTGACAATGCGTTCCAACTCGTCGGCGAGGTCGCCGCCATGCTCGGGCATGCCCTTAGAGAAGGCGTTCTTGGACGGAAGATGGGTGTGTGGCATGTGGTCGACGCCGGTCAGCAGCGTGCCGAACATCTTGCGGTTGGTGACGATGCCGCCCACCGAGATGCCACCGAAATTGACGCCGTGGTAACCGCGCTCACGGCCGATCAGGCGGGTGCGCGAGCCATGGCCTTTGACCCGCTGGTAGGCAAGCGCCACCTTCAGCGCGGTATCGACCGATTCGGAGCCGGAATTGGTGTAAAGGACATGATCCATGCCTTCAGGGGCGAGATCGACCAGCCGGTTGGCCAGTTCGAAGGCTTTCGGATGACCAAGCTGGAAAGCCGGGGCGTAGTCGAGTTCACCAGCCTGCTCGCGGATCGCCTCGGTGATCTTCGGGCGGCAGTGCCCGGCGTTTACGCACCAGAGGCCGGCGGTGCCATCAAGCACCCGGCGACCGTCATGAGTCGTGTAATACATATCCTTGGCGCCGACGAACATGCGCGGCTCCTTCTTGAACTGGCGGTTTGCCGTGAACGGCATCCAGAAGGCGCGCATATCGTTGGGCGTGGCATTGAGGCGGTTGGACATTCTGATCTCCATGGCGAAGTCTCGATGGGGCCATATCCCATCGGGCGAAGCGGGCGCCCTGATAATTTGATCGCGTGGTCAAATTATCAGGGCGTCAAGACGCGTCAAGGACCATCACAAAAGGTCATGGATGCTACCGGTTTTGGTTGCGCATTGGCTGTTGCGGGCTTGTGCCGCGAATGTCCCATGCCAATCTGGATGTGGCGATTGTTGACGGCCGGACAAAAACAAACCCCGGCAAAGGCATCAGCCTCGGTCGGGGTTTGTTCGTCTTACAATGACGCCGTTTTGCATACGCCGTCGAAATTTTCAGGCTGCCTTGATCCATTCGCTGCCTCAGCAGTTCCTCCCAAGCGCTATGGCATTGCGATCATGGCAGCGCTGTCATCAGGCGGCAGATTTGCTTGCAACCGGGCCGCAGTAGATGCTTTCGAGTGTCGAGAGGATCTTGATGACCGATTCCGATGTGCTCGAATAGTAGATGGTCTGCGCGTCGCGACGGGTCTTGACGAGCTTCTGGGCGCGCAGCTTCGAGAGATGCTGCGACAATGCGGACTGGCTCAGGCCAACCTGCGATGCCAGAACACCGACCGGAACCTCGCCTTCAACAAGGCTGCAGAGGATCATGAGACGCTTCGGATTGGCCATGGCGGACAGCAAACCGGCGGCAACAGTCGATTGTTCGGACAATGCTTTCGTTTTCATCTTTTTTAACTTTCCTTTTCGAGCGCCTTGGGGGAAGGGCAGTCGTTGAAAATCCGTCATTTGGCTTATCTGCGAACTCTATCAGTACCGATCAAATTGTATATGCCTAAATTTAAGGTACGGCGTATGCTGAATTAGGTAACTCTAAAAACAGTTGTTCTTGTGTTTCGACCGGAGCAGCAAATTCGTGCCTGACAAGCAAGTCTTTGTAAATAATATCAATTCCATGCGAATCAAAGCCGCAAAATGCCCATTTTCCCGGCGCTGCCTTGTGCAGTTCAGTGGCGATTTGGGAGGCTAGATTTGGGAAGCGCTCCCCTAAATCTAGTAGTGTCTTTTGCTCACTATCGAACAAATCTCCATTGGGTTTGCCAATGATAAAATCATCTTCGCTCAGAATATAGGCACGTCCGAAGCCGCCGTTCAGGCTGGCGCTGCGCGGCACGAGGCGAAAGAAACGAAAATCGGGGAAATCAATGTAAAGTGCCGATTTAGGGTGGCGGGCGAGAAAGCGGGCGCGCAGCCGCATGTGGCTTTCACTGTCGCGCTCCACCGCTTCGGCCACGCATTGAACGCTCAGCCTTGCATAAGCAAGCGGGTCACCCTTGCCGGGTTCCCCGGTCAAGAGGGAGGCGCGGGGATCAGCCGACAGCGCCTTGGTGTGGGCCGACAGACCCGAGACGAGAATGATGGCTGCGCCGTCGATGTCGCTGCCGAGCAGGACCCGGCTGACGGACGGAAAACGGGTTTCGGGGTCGATCACGCCGATGGCGGCAAAACGCGCTCCGCGCAGCAAAATGCGCGCCTGACGGCGCGCATCATTGTCGGTTTCCCGAATCACCGATGGTTTGTCTGGCATCTTGTCCTCTTGCGCGCCGAATGTCCCCGAAAGGTCCCAAGAACGCGGCGCGGAAGGGGGTTATGCTCTTCGGCGATGTTTGGTCAGTCCACTCACCACATCCTGTGCGCTGATCGTGCCGATCACGGTGCCGTTGTCAACAACGCCGATCGTCCCAGGTTGACGCGCCAGCGCGTCGAGGATTTCGACCAGGGGTGTCTGCGGCTTGGCTGTTGCAGTGACTGCGGCCGCTCCGTCCGTGATACCCGAATGCATGACGTCGGCTGCGGTCAGCATGTTGATCGGGTTCATGTTCTGCACGAAGTCGGCAACATACTGGTCGGCCGGGTTCTGGACGATCTGCTGCGGTGTGCCGCACTGGATGATCCGGCCGCTCTCCATGATGGCGATGCGGTTGCCGATGCGGAAGGCTTCGTCCAGATCGTGGCTGACGAAGAGAATGGTCTTCTTCAGGCGTGACTGGAATTCCAGCAGTTCGTCCTGCAGGCGGGTTCGGATCAGCGGATCGAGTGCCGAAAACGGCTCGTCCATCAGCAAGATCGGTGCCCCGGTGGCGAAGGCGCGGGCAAGCCCGACGCGCTGTTGCATGCCGCCGGACAATTCGTTGACCTTGCGATCGGCCCATTTGGTCAGATTGACCAGTTCCAGCTGCTCGGCGACCATCGCCTTGCGTTCGGCATCGGGGACGCCGGCAAGTTCGAGCCCGAAGCCGACATTGTCGGCGACGGTGCGCCAGGGCAGCAAGGCAAACTGCTGGAAGACCATCGAGACCGTGTGCATGCGTAGATCGCGCAGCGATTTTGCCGAGGCCTTGTAGGGATCGACCTGTCCGGTCTCGGTGCGGACGCTGACATTGCCGCGGACGACCGGCGCAAGGCCGTTGACGGCGCGCAGAAGCGTCGATTTTCCGGATCCGGAAAGGCCCATCAGGACAAGGATCTCGCCCTCCTTGACCGCCAGGGATGCGCCAGCGACGCCAAGTACCAGGCCGGTTTCCGCACCGATTTCATCGCGGGTCTTGCCCTGGTCCACCAGGGCCAGCGCCTTGTGTGGCTGGTCGCCGAAGACAATGTCGACATTGCCGAAGATTACTGCGTCGGTCATGCGCCATCCTCTGCGTTTTCAGTTCTGAACATCCGGTCGAGGATGATGGCGAGGATGACGATGCACAAACCGGCCTCGAAGCCTCTGGCGATATTGACGGTGTTCAGCGCCCGTACGACAGGCACGCCGAGCCCGCTTGCACCAACGAGGGCGGCGATCACGACCATGGACAGGGAGAGCATGATCGTCTGGGTCAGGCCGGCCATGATCTGCGGCATGGCAAACGGCAGTTCGACCTTGCGCAGCACCTGGGTCGGTGTGGCACCGAAGGCCTGGGCCGCCTCGACCAGTGATGGCGGTGTGGAAATCACGCCGAGCCGTGTCAGGCGAATGGGGGCAGGGATAGCGAAGATCACCGTGGCGATCAGGCCCGGAACCATGCCGAGACCGAAGAGGATCAACGCGGGGATCAGGTAGACGAATGTCGGGATCGTCTGCATCAGGTCGAGCACGGGTCGCATGAAGGCATAGATCCAGGGACGGCGGGCGGCAGTGATGCCGAGCGGAACGCCGATCAGCATGCTGACGCCGGCTGACGCCAGCACCAGAGCCAGCGTTTCCGTCGTCTCTTTCCAGTAACCCTGGTTGTAGATCAGCAGCAGACCAAGACAGGTGAACGCGGCAATGCCGATCGAACGCCTGAGAAACCAGGAAAAGGCGGTAAACAGGAAGATGAGCGCAAAGGCGTTCGGCCATTGCAGCACGAACAGAAGCGCGTCGATCGCGGCGGACAAAACGGTGGAAAGCCAGTCGAAAAACCAGTCGGCATTTGCCGTCAGCCAGTCGACGAAGTCTTTCGCCCAGTTGCCCAGTCGCAATTTACCGCTGGAATCAATAAGCCATTCGGGGAGCCAATTCACGTGCTGACACCTGCCTGATCACATAACACTATGGGCGGAAATGAAAGCGGGCCGGAGTGACCGGCCCGCAGTTTCATCAGAGGCCGAGGGCTGCCTTGACAGCCGGCAGCGCTTCGCCACCGTCGCGCGTGGTGACGCCAGCGAGCCAAGGCTCGACCGCGGCACCGTTTGCCTTCAGCCAGGTGGTTGCGGCGACCTGCGGATCCTCACCATCGTTGAGGATCTTGCCCATGATCTCGTTTTCCATGTCGAGCGAGAATTTCAGGTTCGAGACGAACTTGCCGACATTCGGGCACTCGGTGACAAAGCCGGCGCGGGTGTTGGTGTAGACGGTCGCGCCGCCGAAGTTCGGGCCGAAGGTGCTGTCGCCGCCGGTCAGATAGGTCAGTTCGAAGGAGGAGTTCATCGGATGCGGAGCCCAGCCGAGGAAGACGACCGGTTCGCCGGCCTTTTCGGCGCGAGCGACCTGCGCCAGCATGCCCTGCTCGGAGGATTCGACTACTTCGAGGCCGCCCATGCCCATTTCATTCTTTTCGATCAGGGTCATGACCAGACGGTTGCCGTCATTGCCGGGCTCGATACCGTAGATCTTGCCGTCCAGCGCATCCTTGTGCTTGCCGATGTCGGAGAAATCCTTGATGCCGAGTGCGGCGCCCTTGGCATTGGTGGCGAGCGTGTATTTTGCGCCTTCCAGGTTTGCGCCGAGCGATTCAACCGACTTGTCGTCGAGGTAGGGCTTCACGTCCTTTTCCTGAGCCGGCATCCAGTTGCCGAGGAAGACATCGATGTCCTTGTTCTTCAGCGACTGATAGGTGACCGGAACGGAGAGAACGGTGATTTCCGGCTCGTAGCCGATGGCTTTCAGAACGACGGCCGCCGTTGCCGTGGTCGCGGTGATGTCGGTCCAGCCAACGTCGGAAAAGCGAACCTTTGTACAGCTATCCGGATCAGCGGCATTGGCCGGCGCCAGACCGAAAGCCATGACGGATACGGTTGCGGCAAGAGCGGTACGATAGAAATTGAGTTTGGTCATGATCAGGCTCCCGTTTTTTATTAAGTTCCCAAGTCAACAGTTATTAAACCACAATTGCAAGCGGGCCCGTTGCGTTTGCGGCGCAGTGCCCTCCCTGTTTGCGACGCCAAAGGGTTTTCTTTGCCGAGGCATTTCAGCCATCTCCGCCGTCCGGTAAAAAACATCCGCTTCCTCGATTGCGATCAAGGTCGTTTCGGCGTTTCAATGGTGCGTCACTCGGGCCGTTCGCATGCGGTCGGTGGCAATCCTATCTAAGTCCATGAGGCCAATCGAAGTCCATGAAGGAAGAGTTCCTATGAAGACCGTTTCCATTTTGATGTTGAGTGCTGTTCTTGCCGCGCCCATTTCTGCCGTGGCCGATGGCGATCCCGTTGCCGGCGCAAAGGCCTTCAAGGCCTGTCAGGCCTGTCACACCGCGACGGAGGCGAAAAACAAGGTCGGGCCAAGCCTTGTGGGCATTGTCGGACACCCTGTCGGCACAGTGTCGGGGTTCAAATATTCCAAGGCGATGATCGATTTCGGTGCGGGAAAGGTCTGGGATGAGCCTTTGCTGGCGGAATATCTGAAGGCGCCCAAGGCCCTGATCAAGGGGACCAAAATGGCGTTTGCCGGGGTCAAGGCCGATGAGGATGTTGCCAATATTATTGCCTATCTGAAGGATCCCGCCGCCGCCGGGCCGTAAGGACCGCTCCGGCCGCTTGCGATCTCGGCCGCTGCGTTGCCGTCCCGTTTTGTGCTCTCGCCCCTTGTCCTGTGCGGGCGGCCATCCATATGCAGTGGGCTACAGGCAAAGAGCTGCTTCCAGGTGGAAACTTTAGCGGATGTGCAGTGCGATGCTTCCGCAACCTGTGAATTGCGTTATGGTCGCGAAATATCGGGACGGCACAGGCCGTCGGGGTCGAAAAGGGAGACGACATGGCTACGTTGCAATCGTTTGACAGCGAGATCGAGAAAACCCGCGCGATTGTCGCCGAAATGCGCGGCAAGATCGACCAGTCAGGGGCGCTACTCGACAGCTTCGCCAAAAGCGATGCCAAGATCTCCGATCAGAATTTCGACATCGAGAATGCCCGTATCGAGGACGTGATCAAGCAGCAGAAGACCATGGAGGCGAATATCGCCGACCTGATCATCGGGCTTGAGGACGCGACCAATGTCTTCGGCAGCGAATTCGAGAGCATGAAGAGTTTCACTGGCGTCGAGAAATTCATCGGCATCTTCTCGCGCCAGCGTTCGCAGCGCATGCGGACCGAACGGGTGCGCAACATGTCGCTGGCCGGCAATCTGCAGGACCTACTGTCAAAGTCGGATAGTATTGTCGGCATCCTGAAAGAGCAGCGGGCGGTGCTCGATACGCGCTACAAGAGTTCCGAGGCGAGCCTGATCGAAGTGATCGAGCGCCGCAAGGTAACGATCGACAACCTGGAAACGACGCAGAAGCGCATCGAGACACTTAATCCGATGTTGCTCGATATCGAAAACAAGATCGCTGCCTCGACCGAGCAGTCGCAGCGAACCGATCTGGACGCGGAGCGCTCGAAGCTTGCCACCGAATACAACCAGGCGCAGGCGCGGGAGCAGGAATTGCTGGCCGAAAGCCAGACGCTTGAACGCTACACGTCGATGTTCCAGACCTTCGTCGATTCGCTCAATAACCAGATCGCGGCGCAGAACACGCTGATCAACAAGCTGACCATCGATACCGAACAGCGCATCGTGCTCTACAAGGCGCTGGAGGATTCGTTGAAGACCGCCGCCCAGCAGGAGGTCGCGCACCGGATCAACACGCTCGGCAGTCAGGTTGATACGGCGGCGGAAGAGACAATGGCCGGGATCGGCGCTGCCGCGCAGCGCCATATCGGCGATCTGCTGGAGCTGCATGAAAAGAACATGCTGTCGACTCAGGACATCCAGCGCCGCAAGAAACTGGCCGACGACGCGTTCGCACGGCGGTTCCAGAGCGTGCTCGACAAGCACAATTCGGCCAACTACGTGAAACCCTGATGCCTGCGGTTTCGGTCTCTGGTGCCCGCGGGCGGGCGTGCCTTGCAGTAATGCTTGAGGCACGCCGATGAACGACGCGGCAAGCAACACGGCGGTTGCGCAGTATTTTTCCACCATGGCGGCGGCGCTTGGCGGGCTGGATATCCATTTCGGCAATCCCGACGCGAGGCTGGCCGGCAAGGGACCTTCCGCGTCGGTGCTGCTGCCCTATGTCGACCGCCTGCGCAATTCGTTTGCCTGCTGGCAGAACCGCATCGGCTTTACCGAGCAATTCCGTGTGTCTCGGGCTGAAAGCGGATTTCCGGCTTTCCAGAATGTGCTGGAACTGGAAAATGACCGGGCCGGGGCGGACAAGCGGCTGGCGAGCATTCCGGCGGCGCGGTCGCTGCGCGAGGAGATGGTCGATTTCATCCTGCGGCAGAAGGAGTTTCCAACCGCATTGCAGACGCAGATTGCCGAGCGGCTTTATCTCGAGCAGATCGGCAAGGGGGAAATCTTCTCGCCGCTTGTCCTGCCGGAGACGATCGGCGTCACCGGCAATGCGACAAGCCGCAGGCCGAGCTATCTGGTCACCTGGGCAGCCTTTGACGGCACCACTACTTTGCCGATGGTCTATGTGGCAACGATCGAGGATTCGTCCGACAATGTCGTCAAGTTGCTGGTGACAGACGAGGGCGGGCTGAACGGTGACATGGACATTCCGCTGCCGGTGGGCGGGCTGCTCAACCCCGAGCTTGCACGTCTGTTCGATGAATTTGTCAGCCGCAACTCCGCCTATTCCCTGACGCCGGCGACCATTGCGACCAATATGGACCGGGATTTTCCGACGCTGCATCCGAAATCGCTGCGGCGCATCGTTCTCGGCCCCTTCTATTCCTCTGGGATTACGGAGAATGCCGGGCGGGTCAACGAGATCCTGTCCAGGGTTCGCAAGCCGGAAAACGCCTGGGTGATGACCTGGACGGAGCAGGAGGTGTTTTCGAAGCGTGAGCAGCCGGCGCAGAAGGGTTTTTTCTCGTCGGCGCCTGCCGTTCAGGAATTCCACATCGAAACGCATGACCTGGAAGCGGCGCGCATGGGCGTTTCTTTCTACGAGAAACATGCACTGGTGCCGCATGATGCCTATCAGGCACTTTATGCTTCCGGTGAGGCGAAGGAAATTTTCGGGAATTTCAAGGTGCATGTGATTTCCGGCAACCAGATTGTGAGCGAGGTCTGAGAGATGAGCGAATTGAGCGCCGGCCTGACCACGCTGCATGAGGCCAATATCGCCAGGCATCTGATCGTCGCGCAGGGACTGATCACCCGCGTGATCGTGCTGGATGCCGGGGAGGGGGCATCCTCGGCGCCGATCGCCGGTACCAACCGGCGCTTCGTCTCGACGGTTTCCACCGGTTCGGTGCGGCGGACCCGCGAGGTCGAACTGGCCAAGACCATTCAGGCGGCAGGCAGCGATCCGCTTCTGACGCCGGCGCAACATACGGTTCTCTACCGCGTCCGGCGCGGGGCGCAGATTGCGCTGGCGATTGCCGATGTCTTTGCCCGACAGACCGAACTGGAAAGCCTGCAGGCGCGCAATCTGACGGCGCCGCTACAGGGCGAGGATGCGGCACGCTTCAAGGCGCTGCTGTCGTCCTCGGCCTATGTCGCCACATTCGCTTTTGCCGCTTATCTGCTGTCGACGGTTTCCGGCGAGAGTGCGGAAGCAAACGGCATGCGCGAGCCGGATTTTCTCTTCGATACGGCGCAGGACGGCCTGAAAAGCATGGTCGCGGGGCTTGATGCCGTGCTGACCGGCGCGGGTGACGATGCGACGGTGATCGGCCGTTGCCGCGCTTTCGCGCAGGTGGCCCTTGATGGGCTCCTCTCACGCAAGGCGCGGTTCGAACATCTTGGCATATTCGAGACCAGCCATATCCGCGTCGATCAGGACGACTTCACGCTGGACGGTTTTGATGCGGCACCGGGGCCGAAACGCAAACCTCTGTCCATGACCTTCAAGAAGCCGGAAGAGATCATCGGCAACCACATCGCCAAATATCAGGCGCTGAAGCTTGCCAAGATGCTGATGGCCTACGATTTCGACCGGCAGATGAACCCGTTTGTCGAACTCGGCGGCTTCCTATTTACCTTCATCGGCGACGGCATGCCGGGAACCGGCAAGACGATCCTGATCCAGATGCTGGCCGGTATGCTGAACGACTACTGCCAGGTGGCGGGTTATACCTTTCACTACGAGAATTTCGGTGTCGACCAGATCTCGTCCTACCAGGGCAAGTCGGGGCAAAATGCCAAGAGCTTCGTCAACAATGTGCTGAACCCGCGTGTCATCGGCTTCGGCACGGTCGACGATGTCGATCAGGTGACCGCCAAGCGCTCGGATGACCGGGCATCGTCCGGCCAGCATGAGGTGACGGCAGTGCTGATGGAGAGCTTTGCCGGTGCCTCGACGGTCGTGCGGGGCAATTCCACCTTCGGCATGTTCTCAAACTATCCGGAAAATGTCGACGATGCGCTGCGCCAGCGCGCCGGTGCCCGCTGGCTGGTCGACGGACCGCAGTCGCGGGAGGATTACATCGACATATTCTCGCTGCTGATCGGGAAGAACCATGACATCGCGCTTGGCGAGCACGCGTTGTTTGCCGGCCAGGAGATCACCAAGGCGGTGTCGCGGTCCTATGGCGAGCACGACCGGCCGAAGGAGGACGGGTTGGTCGCGGTCTGGGAACGTTATGAGAAGGCGCATGGCCGGATTGTTACGCTTGCCGATGTCGGTGCCTATCTGCACGAGATCAAGCTTGCCGAACCCCGCTTTACCGGGCGGGCGATCAAGAACATCACGGACGCTGTGAAGATGCGGGCGATGGATGTTGAACTGCCGGATGACTGGTTCGTTGCTCCCGCCGCGTTCATGCACAAGCCGTATGACGAGAAGAAAGCGATGATCGCCGAGCTGCGTGGCCCAGTGACCATGGAAATGATCTGCCAAGAGATCAATCGTTACGCCGACAGCGAATTCCGCTATGCCGACAAGTCGGACGAGGCGGCGGTCAACGAGATCGTGCGGCGCGAAAGGCAGCGGGAGCGGGCAATCGGCGAGATCGAGACGATGAAGCGGGAAGGGCGCTGGGATACATGAACCGCCTGCTCGAAGCTGAACTGATCTATGGTCGTTTGCTGCCGATTACTGAGCCGCATCTGATCGCGCGTTACAACAAGGCGCTGTCCGGCTTCGGGTTGCCGGAAACCAAACTGAGCGAATTCGACATCGACATAACGGGGTTTTCGCCGCAGGTCGCTGCCGAACTCAATGATCCCGACTATCTTGATCCGGGCAAGGTCAATCGGCGGTTCATCATCATGACACCGGAGCAGGACAGCCTGCCGGTGGTGCATACCAGCTTTTCCAATACCGCCGGTCTGATGCATGAATTCTATGCCGCCAATGCCAAGGCGATCAATGCGGTTACGATCCGCGATGCGATCTATGGGGAGATCGAAGACAGCGTTACGGAAGTGCGCACGCTCGAAGACCTGCTGTTGATCAACGAAGTGCGTTTTCGGGTGATGTCGGCCGAGGATCTGCTCGGCAAGGCCGGCGAATTGCGCCAGCTGTGCGACCAGTTGACCACGAGCAACGATGCCTGGCGTGATGACTCGTTGCTCAATCGTATGGTGGACCTGGCCAAGCAGACCGGCGACATCCGGCAGAACGTGCTGGTGCCGGATAAGGTGATTTTCCGCCACGATGCCTTCTGGGCCAATCATTTCGGCGGGGTCTTCGTGTTTGTCGATGACAAGATCACCACGGTGATCTGCGATCCGTCGGCGCCGGGCTTTCGCCGCTCCCGGCCATGGCAGGTGAGCTATATCCCGATCACCGACAAGGCGCAGATCTTCGATTTTCTGGCCAAGAGCGGACGGATCGAACTGCCACGCGCAAGCTGGGTGGACGCATCCGGGCTTCTGGCGCATCGGGCCGAGATGGCGGTCCTTTCTGTCGCTGCCGGTCAGTCTCCGGTGCCGGATCTTTCCCGCATCGATCCGGTCTGGCTGCAGACCTTCCTGCATCGCAATGCCCGGGCCGTTGCAGAGGACGGCGTCTATCCCCTGCTGCAGGAGGCTCTGAGAAGCCTTGCCAGGAGCGGCAGTCTGCGCATGGCGGACGTGGCCCCCGAACACCGGCTGTGGCTGGTCCGGGCCGATCCGGCCCATGCAGACCAATGGCTGACCAACCGACTGATTTCGCGGCTGACGCCAGCCGATTTCGTCTCCCGTTTTGTCTTCGACAAGCAGGGCTTCTACCAGGCCTATGACGGTTTTTCCGATGGCTTGCGCGAATACGTTGTATCAAGGCTGACAGAGACCTATCTGCGAGACAAAGCGGCCTTTCGAAAACGCCTTTACGGCATAGGAGACGACAACAATGCTTGATCCGATCATCGCGTTCTTTCAGCGCGTCTTCGCCGCCATCGGTCGCGGAATCGGGATTGCGATCGCCGGATTGTTGTGGCCATTTCTGGCAGCGCATGGCTGGTATCAGCGCCGGAGCTGGCTTGTTCGCGGGCCGGTGCTGGCAATTGTCCTGCTGCTCATCGTCTTCTACGGACTTTTGATCTGGCGTACCCAAGTCTGGTATGGCTTCGACCCCGGCTTCGTGCAGGCCTACAAACTCGAAGAGCGCACCGTTGCGGCAGGCGTGGCGCTGCCCGACCAGCCGAACCGTTGCCAGAATTCGTCGCTGGTAACGATCGCTGCCGATCTGACCGACATGAACGTCAACCAGAATGTCTGGATTTCCTCGACGCTGCTCTACAAGACGGGACTGGTTCGGGGTGGACTGGGACAA